>JALRFB010000129.1 GCA_023256555.1 Sediminibacterium sp.
ATCTAAATAAGCTTTAGACTTTACTTCACCAGCCAATACTACTTGACCTGTTGTTACCAATGTCTCACATGCCACTTTAGACTGTGGATCAAAAGCTAAAAAGTTATCAATTAAAGCGTCAGATATCTGATCCGCTACTTTGTCTGGATGTCCTTCAGAAACACTCTCTGAGGTAAATAAATAAGGCATATTGTATTATTTAGATGAATTTTTAAAGTGCAAATATATTAATAATTAGTATAATCTTATAAATCTGAATAGTAAATACGAAGTCTCATTTTGAACTTAGAATGCTTACCACCTCCCAATCTTACTCTACCCATTGCAGGTTGATTTGAAGTTGAAGTGGTGATATAATCCACGCCCGCTAAAGTATTGTTAGGATAAGGAGGAACATATCTTATTGAATCATTCACCGGCGCCGAGATTCTAAAATCAAAAGTGGAATCCTTTCTTGAAACTACCCCTTGAACATATCTAGTGATATTAAAATTATAGGAAGCCACTTTATCGTAACCATTGATTGACTTATAAGATTGGAATCCACCAAATCTTGCAAATGCTTCTGCATTGGCAATACTTTGATAATCGTTGGGTACGTTTCTGATCACCTTATTGTCATTTGCATCATAGGCTGCTAACAATAAATACCTTGGCGCCAACATTTGTTTTTCAATGGTATTGATATTTGCATCATCAGGAACCTGCTCTGCAATTAATTCTGCTTTATGTATAATTTTATTTCCAAAATTCTTAATTGCTGGAATTTTCAACTTCACACCCGTACCAGGACTTGTTTGAATATACACTAAAGAGTCATTTGTCTTTCCAATATGTTTTAAAACTTCAGATCCAGTTCTGTCTCTTGTAATAAAATTAGCGTCCCCATTTGCAGATAATCTAAAACGCATTTTCAATACAGTTGTATCTACTTTTCCTGTAGAACCTAATGGTGTATAATTGGTTTTAAAATACAATGCCAATTTGGTATTGGTATCTGTCATGTTCAATTTCAACAATACATTATTGTTGGTACTTGGATCTACTGAAACAGCGAAACCTGGGAAATATTGTCTTAAAGTTGTATCGTTTCTATATGCATTGGTAGAATCAAACTCTTTGATAAACTTATAAGCAATATTGTCATTTAATCTAATTCTAATTTGATATTGAGAAGCTTCGTATCTATTAATGATGGAATCTTTCAATTTGGCTATATCTAAAACATAAGGATTCGCAATAGATGCTCCAGCTTTAATTCCAAATACTTCTGGATAATTGGCTGGATAATATTTTTTAATATCCAAAGGTGTAGAAGGATCAATTTGATTTACATTGATTTTTATAGGCTTGGTTGAATCTCCATAAAAACCAGCATATTTAAATGTTAATACAGCAGAATCCACTACAATACTATCTTTACTTCCTTGAACATAAAAAGGGAAAAAATCTGGCAACATTTGAAAAAACATAGTCGCTTTTGTCTTTCCAAACAAAGGATCATTATTCAATTCACCTAAAATATGGTTGTCTGATCCAAAAATGCTTAAGCTATCAGGAATATCTATTGTTTCTGTTTCAACTTCTATAATAGTATCCTTTGTGTTGATTGCATCCAAAGATGGCAATAATCCTAACCCTAATTCAGAAGTACTTACTCTAGTACATGCCGAAGAAAGCAACCCTAAGAACAACACAAATACCGAAACCCTCTTAACTATATTGATAAATGCCATGAATTAATTTTGTCTTTATTTGCCTGCAAGTTCGTTGTATAAATCTAAATACTCTGTTAAATCAGAGTCCCAACCATTAAATGGTACTACTTTTTTCCCTTTTACACTAGAAAATTCAGACATTAACTTCTTATCAATGTCGTCAGAGCCGAAAGTAATGGCGTCTGCGTATGTAGCACCACCTCTAAATAAAGATGTATTATTTAAATCCTTAAAAGGTTCTAATTCTTTATCCTTCACATTGGTATTGATCAAAGCTTTAGTCAAAAAGTCTTTATTGAACTTTTCTTCAAATGTATTAGCGCCGATAGTGTATACCACTTTAGAATTAGAAAAAACCGGTTCTTTTTTGAAAGCAGTTTTAATATATGCAGGAATTAAACCAGTCATCCAACCACTACAGTGAATAATATCAGGAGGCCATCCAAATTTCTTAACAGTCTCTAAAGCTCCTCTTGCAAAGAAAATGGTTCTAATTGCGTTATCTTCAAACCAAGTCTCCGTCTCATCATGAAAGATTTGCTTTCTTTTGAAAAAGTCCTCGTTCTCTAAAAAATAAACTTGTAACCTAGCGTTAGGTAACGATGCAACTTTAATTTGTAAAGGGTAATCATCATTATCTACCTGAACATTGATGCCTGACAAACGAACTACCTCATGTAAACGGTGTCTTCTTTCATTGATCACACCAAATCTTGGCATAATGCATCGTACTTCTAACCCACTGTCGTTGCTTTTAATCGCGAGCTTATTGATGATCTCCGCAAACTCTGTCAACTCTAAATAAGGAGACATTTCAGTGGCGATGTATAAGATTCGTTTCTTTTCAGACATGCTTTATTGTTTATCTCAGATTAAACTTTGAGTCTGCGAAGTTACGAAAAAATAGGGATTTTAAATAAATGGCCTCCGCCAACCCTTATATTAACAATTGGTCGTAAATTGCAATGCATCCTAAAATACCATATTCAATGGCCAAATTCTTCAAAATCAGTTTCTTCTTTTTGGTAGGTATATTGCTTATATGGTGGAGTATGCACCAAATTCCAGACCAAGAATGGGATAAATTTAAGCTAGCTCTAAAGCATTCCAAGTTTTGGATCATTATACCCGTTTTCATCATTTTGGGCCTTTCCCATTTATTGAGGGCTCTTAGATGGAGGTTGATTATGGAACCTTTGGGCTATAAACCAAGTGTTGGGAATACCTTTTTGGCTGTTTTGATTGGTTATTTAGCCAACCTAGCAATTCCAAGATTAGGTGAAGTTTTAAAATGTACCCTATTGGCAAAATATGAAAATGTCCCAGCTGAGAAAATTGTTGGAACCATTGTTGCCGAAAGAGCATTTGATGTCATCAGTTTAGGATTGGTTTTCTTGTTAGCACTAGGTTTACAATTTAATGTAATTCAAGCTGGTTGGTTGCAACTAAAAGCACAATCTGCAGCTGCACAAAACCCTTCATCAGATCATTCCAATTGGATATACATTATTCTTGTCATTGTAATTGTTTTGCTTGTATTAATTTTTGTTTTTAAATCCAAATTAAACGCAGCAATTTCTAGTGTTCAAAAAATTATCAAAGGAATTTGGGAAGGTGTTATCAGTGCAACTAAATTAAAAAAGCATAACTTATTTTTCTTTTACTCTTTTGGCATTTGGTTTTTATACTTATTAGCAACTTATATTGGATTATATGGTACCGAAGGAACAGCAAGTTCTTTTGCTACTGCCATTAGTTGTTTGGCATATGCAAGTATAGGTATGATTATCACTCCAGGCGGAATTGGTGCTTATGCTTATTTTATGGCAAAAGTATTAGAGTTAAATGGAGTAGATTATACTTTAGGATTAGCCAATGGTACTCTGCAATGGTTCTCTCAATTTTTAATTGTATTAGTCTTAGGAGGGGTGAGTTTAATTTTATTACCAATTATCAATCGACAAAAAAACTAGTATGCGTTTAATTGACTCATTGGCAAAAAAAGTGGTGACAGTAGAACAAGCCAAAACAATTATTTATGGATGGAAATTATTAGGAAAGACTTGTGCATTTACCAATGGT
>JALRFB010000012.1 GCA_023256555.1 Sediminibacterium sp.
GTGTGGTAGTAGACCACGTTCGTGCGGTGGCTTTCGCTATTGCTGATGGACAATTACCATCCAATACAGGTGCTGGTTATGTTATAAGAAGAATTTTAAGAAGAGCTGTAAGATATTATTACTCTTATTTAGATTACAAACAACCATTATTACATCAATTAATGCCAGCATTGGCAAAACAATTTGAACATGTATTTCCAGAATTACATAGTCAACTAGATTTTGTAAGCAAAGTAGTTAAAGAAGAAGAGGAAGGCTTTTTAAGAACCTTAGAAAAAGGATTAAAAAGAATGGATGATATCATTTCATCACATCAAAAAGGTACTACTATAGAAGGTAAATTGGTATTTGAATTATTTGATACATATGGATTCCCAGTTGATTTAACTCGTTTAATTGCAAGTGAAAATTACTTAGAAGTTGATGAAGCAGGATTTGAAATTGAAATGCAGCAACAAAAAGACAGAAGCCGAGCAGCTACTGCAGTAGATACAGGTGACTGGATCATGGTAGGTGAAGATGTTTCACCACAATTTATTGGATACAATCAAACTTCTACGGAAACAAGTATTGTTAAATATAGAAATATCAAAGCTAAAGGAAAAGAAGCTTATCAATGGGTGCTAGCGGCTACACCATTTTATGCAGAAAGTGGTGGACAGGTGGGAGATAAAGGCACATTCACTTTTGAAGATGGAACTATCATACAAGTTACTGACACAAAGAAAGAGAATAATTTATTTATTCATTTTACAGATACTTTGCCAAAAACAATTGGTACTAAGATAACTGCAACAGTTGATGCAACACTAAGAGCCAATACTACTAAGCATCACTCTGCAACGCATTTATTGCACGCCGCTTTGAGAAATGTATTAGGAAAACATGTTGCTCAGAAAGGTAGTTTAGTAAATGATCAACAATTAAGATTTGACTTTTCTCATTTCGCAAAAATGACTGATGCTGAAATAGCATCTGTTGAAAAAATAGTAAACGAGAAAATTAAAGAAAACGTACCGGTAGTAATCAATGAAATGAGTAAAGATGAAGCTATTGCATTAGGTGCTATGGCTTTATTTGGAGAAAAATATGGTGATAAAGTGAGAGTGGTAGTGATGGATCCTAATTATTCCATTGAATTATGCGGTGGAACACATGTAGGACATACTGGTGAGATTGGAGCATTTATTTTAAAAGGGGAATCCTCTGTTGCTGCTGGTGTGAGAAGAGTAGAAGCTGTGGTTGGCGCTGCTGCAGCACTTCATTTAACTGAAGTAAAAGAAAAATTACACAAACAAATAGTACAATTAACAGAAGCTTGTGCTACTATTGCTGCTAAGTTAAATACAAGCTATTCAGCACCTGAATGGAATGAAAATTCAAGCATTGATATTTTAAATGACACCATTGCTACTTTACAAAGTAATCAAAAAGAGTTAGCTAAGCAATTAGAAAGCCAAGAAGCTTTATTAGTCAATGAATTATTTGAGCAATACAAAACATCATTTGTAACTATTAATGATATTGAATTCTTAGGTGTTCAATTGCAATTAAGCAGTGCAGACAATTTGAAAAAATTAGCACAGCAATTGAACAACTTACATACTACTGCTGTGGTTATCTTAACCACTGAAGCGAATGGAAAGGCAAATGTAGCTTTATCAATCAGTGAATCTTTGGTAAATACGAAGAACTGGCAAGCACCTAACATTATTAAAGAAAAAATTGCCCCTTTAATCAAAGGTGGTGGTGGTGGCCAGAAGACACTAGCCACAGCTGGAGGACAGGATACCAGCCAATTAGACAAGGTAATTGAGGTAGTAAAGGCTATTTTATAAAATTTTAACATTTGCGAATTGTTTCGTAGTTCAAAATTTTCCCTATTTTTGATCTACAAAACATTTCGTATTTAAACCACTTTTATGAAAAAGATACTATTAGGACTTACACTTATCTGCTTAGTAATTTTACAAAGCACTGCGCAAGAAGTTGTAATTATTAAGCAAAGCGGAAAAGATTCTGCTTTCAAACCATTAATTGTAGTTGATGGTGTAATTACTGAGAACAAAGAAATTAAAGATATATCTCCATCAGATATAAAATCAATGAATGTTTTAAAAGGTGCAGGTGCAACTGAAAAATATGGGCAAAAAGGAGAAAATGGCGTTATAGAAATTAGCACTAAAGCAAAATATAAAACAGTACTTGATACGAGTAATATTACAGTAACTGTTAATGGTGATGAAATTATATTAAATGGAGAAAAAGTAAACGCAAATGATCCAAGACTAAAAAGATTAAAAAGAATTAATGTAATTAGAGATGGCCTAATAAACCCTCCTCCACCACCTCCTGCTACAATGAATAAAGCATTTTTAGGTGTATCAACAAAAGCAACAGAGAATGGTGCGCAAGTTGTAGAAGTAAGTCCTGAAAGCCCTGCAGCCAAAGCGGGTTTAAAAGAAGATGATATTATTACAAAAATCAATAAGGAAGCCATAGACGGACCAGCTGCATTATTTGAACAAATTGGCAAATTCAAACCTGAAGATAAAATCACAGTAGAATTTTTAAGAGAAGGAAAATCCATTAAAAAGGAAGTGGTACTTGCTAAAAATAAAATGCCAGCTATTGCAAGAGCTGAAGCATTAAGTCCTTTAGATGGTTTAGATTCAGATGTAGAAGTGTATAATTTTGATGCCGAAGATTTTAATAAAAGAGGTGAAAATTTTAATAGAAATTTTAAAAGAGGTTTTGCTTTACCCAATTTACCTAATTTAGAAGGTATTGATGTAATGTCTAAGAAGCCTAAATTAGGTATATCCATTGAAGATCTAGAAGAAGGGCATGGTGTAAAAATCAAAACAGTCAATAGTGGATCTCCAGCAGACAAAGCCGGTTTAAAAGTGGGCGATATTATCACCACTGTAGATAAGCATGAAGTAAAAGAAGTGAATGATATTAAATGGCAATATTTTGAAGCGGGACAAAACATTAAAATTGGTATTATCAGAAACAAAGAAAATAAGATCATTGAGGTGAAAATCCCTAAAAAGATAAATTCTGCAGATTTATAGAATACAACGGTTCTCATTTGCTTGCCCCTCCATGTATTTGGAGGGGCTTTTTTATGCTAAAGGCTTTTAAATTAGTACTTTTGTGCTATGGCAGACTTTAGTAAATATGAAGCAGTAATAGGATTAGAAATTCATGCTCAATTAGCTACTAATAGTAAATTATTTTGCGGTGATAATACCAGTTTTGGAGCAGAACCCAATACACATATTAGTCCTATTACCATGGGGCACCCAGGAACTCTTCCCAAAACAAATGCTAAAGCAGTAGAATATGCCATAAAAATGGGCATAGCATGTGAATCGGTAATTGAAAAAAATAATTATTTCGCTAGAAAAAATTATTTCTACCCCGATCTTCCAAAAGGATACCAGATTTCACAACATACAACACCTATTTGTGTTGGAGGAAGAGTGGCTATTCAATTGAATGGCAAAACATCTTATGTGCAATTAAATAGAATTCACTTAGAAGAAGATGCAGGTAAAAGTATACATGATATTTCACCTACCGACTCCTGTATCGATTTAAACAGAGCCGGTACGCCATTAATAGAAATAGTAACTGAACCATGTATTCATTCAGCAGAAGAAGCTTTTTTATATGTTACCGAAGTAAGAAAATTAGTGAGATGGCTAGGTGTATGCGATGGGAATATGGAAGAAGGAAGCTTAAGATGTGATGCCAATATTTCAGTGAGACTAAAAGGCGCTAGTGAATTAGGCACCAAAGTCGAAGTAAAAAACTTGAACTCTATAAGAAATATTAAAAAAGCCATTGAGTTTGAAATTGATAGATTAATCAAATTAGTAGATGCTGGAGAACCCATTATTCAACAAACAAGAAGTTTTGATGCCAATAATGATTCGACATTTGCTATAAGAGATAAAGAAGATGCCAATGATTATAGGTATTTCCCAGATCCTGATTTGGCTCCATTCCATTTAACTGAAAACTATATTGATTCAATTAAATCTACCCTACCTCTTTTACCTAATCAGTTAAAGCAAATATGGAAAACAAGTTTAGGTTTATCAGATTATGATGTAGATCAAATTACTGAGAACAAAGAAGAAGCGGACTTTTATGCACTTTGGATACAATCAACCAAACATTATAAAGCAGCTGTGAATTGGATGCTAGGCCCCATTAGAGAATATCTAAATGAGTCAGGTAAATCATACCAAGACATAAGTAATAGCATTGAACAATTAAACGAATTACTTGAATTAGTTGAGTCCAACCAATTGAGTTTCTCAAACGCAACTGGAAAAGTATTTAAGGGTATTATTGGTACAAATACCAAAGCAATTGATTTTGCTACAACAAATCAACTTATTCAAAACAACTCAACAGATGTCATTGCAGAATGGGTGGATCAAGTATTAGCGGCAAATCCTGATAAAGTAACCGAGTATAAAAAAGGCAAAAAAGGGTTAATTGGCTTATTTGTTGGTGAAGTTAAAAAAATAAGCAAAGGACAGGCTGATCCGAAAATTACCACTCAATTATTAGAACAAAAATTAGCACAATAAGCATATGAAAAATAAAATTGTACAACTTTCCTTCTTGTTAATGATTATCATAATAAGTAGTTGTGGTAAAAAGAATCAAGAATTAAGATATAATGTAGCAGGTACTATACAAAACGCTACAGCTCAAAAATTGTTATTACAAGAAGTTCCTTACGGCGGTAAACCAATCATTACATTAGATTCTTTAAGTTTAAAAGAAGATGGCAAGTTTAGTTTTGACTTTATTGCAAAAGAAGAAGGTATCTATAGAATCGCTACAGAAAAAGATTTGGAAATTTTATTTATCAATGATGAAGAAAATATTCAAATTAATGCTAATGCTAATGACTACAATAGTTATCAAATCAAGGGATCAAAAAATAGTGAAGGCTTACTAAAATTTTTAAAAGAATATAGACAAAAAGATTCTTCCATTTTTGCAACATTGTATAATTTGGACGCTTTGCAGAATCAAAAGGGCAAAGACAGTACCATTTACTGGCTGCAGAAACAAAAAACAGAAAAGATCAACAACTTAAATCAGTTCATTGAAAAAACTGTAGCAACTGAAACTAGTCCTGCATTTATATATTATGCATTGGGTTTAAGCATTAGATCAATGGAAGCAGCACAGGTATTGGCTATGGCCAAAGTTGCTGCTGAAAGAACAAAAGCAACCCCTTTGATTGATTTTGTAACGGCTTTAAGTGGACAAGTTCAAGCAAATACCACTGCAGCACCAATTGAAATTGGACAAATGGCCCCAGAGATTGCTCTACAAGATGAAAATGGTAAAATAATTACATTGAGTAGTTTAAGAGGCAAATATGTATTGGTAGATTTTTGGGCAAGCTGGTGTGGACCTTGTAGAGGGGAAAATCCTAATGTGGTTGCTAATTACGAAAAGTATAAGAATAAAAATTTTACTGTATTAGGTGTTTCACTTGACGATGATAAAGCAAGTTGGTTAGATGCAATTAAAGCAGATCATTTAAATTGGCAACATATTAGTGATTTAAAAAAATGGGAAAGCATAGTAGTAAGTGCTTACCAAATAGAAGGTATACCTTTTAATGTTTTAATCGACCCTACTGGAAAAATAATCGCTAAAGATTTAAGAGGCCCAGCATTAGGCACTACTTTAGAGACTTTGTTGAAATAAAGGTTTTTATCAATGCAGGTAATAAAACTAAATTAGTGAAAGTGCTTACAACAAGAGTTAAGGAAGTCAACCATCCTAAAGCTTTTGTGCCACCAAAATCACTAAAACAAAAAATAATAAAACCTGCTACTAAAACCAAAGAAGTATAGATAATACTAATTCCAGTATGTCTAATGGTTTGAATAAGTGTCTGATTAACTTGATAATTCAAATGGGGCAATTCTTGTTTATAATTTACTAAGAATCGAATAGTTACATCTATCGCTATACCCAAAGCAACGCTAAATACCAAAACAGTAGAAGGCTTCAATGCAACACCAGTCCATCCCATTATTCCTGCAGTAATAAATAAAGGGATAATATTAGGAATCAAAGAACACATTAATATCGGAAAAGACCTAAATAAGAAAATCATACATATCGCAATCAATAGAAAAGCCCAAAAAATAGATTCACCTAAACCTTTGATAATAAAATTACTCCCCTCTAAAAAAGTTACACTACTTCCGGTAATTTCTACATAATACTTACTTGTATCAAACAAAGCTTTAGTAACACTATCAATCTTTGCTAAAAATAAAGGCAGTTTTGCACTACCAATGTCTTTCATATTCACAGAAATACGGGTGGCTTTTTTGTCTTTGTCAATGAACTTATTTAGCAACGCTTCTGGCCCCTTGCTATTGGTTGTCTTATTTGCAGAGGAATCAATTCCAGACTTAGGTGCTATATAGGGCGCTATAAATGCCATTTCTGTTCCTGTAGGAATAGCATAAGCTAGACTATCACCATCATAAAATGCTTGTTTAGCAAACTTCACCCCTTCTAATAAACCTAATGGTTTGCCCAGTTCAGGTTGTTCTTTTAGGAAAGCATCTAATTCATCAATTTTTTCTAAAGGTTTTAAACTTCTTGTAAGACCATTTTTCTTCTTACTATCAATTACAATTTCTAATGGCATAACGCCCCCAGCATTTTGTTCAAACCATTTTAGGTCGGTATATAATTTGTCTTTTTTAGGTAAATCATCAACAATAAATGCTTCTTTTTTTATTTGAAGCAAACCAAAAGAAGAAACAATCATCAATACAATAGTAATACCAAAAACCCATTTAGTATGATCAAAAGTCCAACGCTCAATTTTAACTAATAATTTCTCCAAAGTTTTATTGTCCAAGTATCGAACATGTTTTTCATCAGGCACATCCAGATAAGATAATACAGGTGGAATAAAAAACAAACTAATAAAAAACAACGCCATGATATTTAATCCCGATACCCATCCAAACTCTTTTAATAATGGACTCTTGGTTAATGCAAAAACAAAAAATCCAATGGCTGCAGTGATATTACAAAACAATGTTACAATACCCATTCTACCAACCATTTGTACAAGAGCCTTTTCTTTATCTCCTATTTCTTTATAAGAAGTATGATATTTATTTAAGAAGTAGATACAATTAGGAATTCCAATAACAACAATTAATGGTGGAATCAAAGCAGTTAATAAAGTAATTTTTTGTCCCAAAAGCACCATAGTTCCAAAGCTCCATATAACACCCATTGCCACAACTGTTAAACTCATTAACATCGCTGGAATAGATCTAAAAAATAACATTAATGTAATGGCAGACAATAACAAAGAGCCAATTAAAAACCATAGCATCTCTTTTTTAATTCTATCAGCCATTATAGTTCTTATATAAGGCAATCCACTTACATGTATATCAAATTCTGTTGCCTTTTTAAAATCAGCCAACTTAGCTTCTAATTTTTTAATAATGGTTGTTCTTGCACCACTATTTATAGAGTCTGGAATAAAGCTAATGGCCATTATATAAGAACTACTGTCTGGATTGTATAATAAATTCTTATAAAAAGGAAGTGATTCAAATAATAACTTATCTGCCAATAATGCACTATCACTAGAATAAGGTGTATGAAAAATATTAGCACCTTTAAATCTAAAATTGACAGTGTCTTTATTAATAGCATATGCACTTGGAACACTCAAAACTTCAGTAACACCAGAAATTGCTTTAATATCTTTTTGTAATTGCGCTAAAGCATTAAAGTTTTGTTTTTCAAACAGCTCTTTGGTTTGAAAACCTACTACCATGGTGGTTCCATCTACTCCAAATTGATGTACAAATTTTTTGTAAATACTAAAAGTAGGGTTGTCTTCGGGAATAGCTTTAGTGAATTCATAACTTAATTTAACTTGTACAGCAAAATATCCCATTATAAGGGTAATAGCTGCTAATAAGATTAAGCTTGTTCTTCTGTATTGTATAATTTTCTGTCCGAGACGATACCACATATATATAGAATTAGATCACCCAAAAATACGCCATAACTTGCGTAAGAAGTCCAATGAAAAATCCAAGTATTAATTCTTGTTTTGAATGATCGCTAACAATCATTCGTGCACTCATGACTAATGCAGTGATAATGATAGCCAATAATGTCCAAATAGCATTATCAACTGAGTAATACAAGCCAACTAAAATGACAGCAGTCAAAAATCCTCCTACCCCCATTGCATGCAAACTGATCTTCATAAAATTATTGATGATTAAGCCTAAGGCTGATGCAATGAATATGCCAAAATAAAAAAACTTAAGCGCTAATGGTTGATCAGTAAAATTTCTACTTAAATAATACATCCACCAATAAAAAAACATCGTAATCACATAAGGAATGATACGTTCTTTCTGTGTTCTCAAAAAAATACTATCACTCAACTTTAGTCTCCACATTAAAAAAACAGCAAATGCTGGAAAAAACGCAGTTAACCAAAAAACACTGAATAAGCGTAATGTTAATTGCCACTCCGTAATACCCACAAATTCATAAGGTAGTACTTGCATTAAATACAAGAAAAAATAGGTTGGTATAAATAATGGATGTACTATGTAGGAAATAAAATTTCCAATATATCTCAATAAGGCGGGAGTGGTATTTTCCATGTATTTTATGGGTAATAATTAGAGTTCTTTTCTAAGTCTTGCAACAGGAATGTTTAACAACTCTCTATATTTTGCAACAGTTCTTCTGGCAATATTATATCCTTTTTCCTGTAACAAATCTGTTAAGTCGTCATCACTTAATGGCTTATGTTTATCTTCAGCTTCTATCAATTCTGCTAGAATTGCTTTGACTTCTTTAGTACTTACTTCTTCTCCAGTATCTGTGGTCAATGATTCACTAAAGAAATACTTTAATAAATAAGTACCAAATTCTGTTTGAACATATTTACTATTGGCAACCCTACTAACCGTAGAGACATCTAGTTTTGTTTTGGCTGCGATATCTTTTAAAATCATTGGCTTTAACTGAGTGGCATCTCCACTAAAAAAGAATGCTTCTTGATGATCTATGATGGCATTCATGGTAAGCAATAAGGTTTGCTGTCTTTGCAAGATCATTTCAATAAACCATTTTGCAGCATCAATTTTTTGTTTGATAAAAAAAACCGCTTCTTTCTGGGCTTTGTCTTGTTTTTTTCCTCCCTCGTATTCTTTTAACATCATCTTATAATCATCACTGATAATTAGAGGAGGTGCATTTCTACTATTTAAAGAAAGTTCTAATTTGTTATTGTTAATTAAAACAGTGAAATCAGGGATGATGTACATTTCAGCCTCGTTATTACTTACCGTATCTGCCCCTGGCTTAGGATTTAAAGTAACAATTTGATGCAGAACCTCTTTCATTGTAGCATCATCTAAATGAAGGCTTTTTTGTATTTTGTCGTAATGTTTTCTTGTAAACTCGTCGAAATACTTTTCTAAAATGGTGATGGCCATTTTTAATACATCTCCTTTTTCATTCTCCTCTAATTTTCTTCTTAATTGAATCAGCAAGCATTCCTGTAAATTTCTTGCAGCAATACCAGCTGGTTCGAATTTTTGAATTAAGTTTAAAACTTCTTCAATCTGATTTTCTTCTACCCACATGTTTTGTTTAAAAGCTAAATCATCTGCAATAGATTGCAAAGCTCTTCTGAGATATCCGTCATCATCTAAACTGCCAATAATTTGTTCTGCAATTTTAAATAGTGTTTCTTCCAAATCAAGCATACTTAATTGATCCATTAACAGATCATTTAAACTTGATTCGGCTTTAATAGGTATTACTTTGTCATTGTCTAGTTCTGGATAGTAATCATCCTTGGTCTTATAATCAGCTATATCACCATCATCGTCATAATTATACTCACTAATCTCCTCATTACTCATTTCATATTCATCAACAGGAATAGCCTCTTCTTCTTGCAAGTCGTTGATGAGATCATCATTTGTATCATCACCTAATTCATTGTCTAACAATTCTGAGTTTAACTCTAAAGCAGGATTTTCTTCTAATTCTTCTTTAACCCTTTGTTCAATTTGAGCAGAAGGAATTTGCAACAGCTTCATCAACTGAATTTGTTGTGGCGACAACCTTTGAAGTTGTCTTTGTTGCATGGACTGCCCTAGTGACATAATTTATATAATTAGGAAAGCGCTTCTTTCAACACTTTTAAAAATTGTGCCCCTTTAGCATGCACTTGTTCTTCTGTCCAAACTAAACTAATTGCTGTAGAAACACATCTACTCATGATCGAATCACTTGCTTTGAATTCTATAGTTTGCAATTTTTTTAGCGCATTTTGCTGAGCATCATTTAAAGCATATAAGCTTTGTACATTTTTTAAATGATCCCACTTTTTAATATAATGCCAGTTATTAGCAAACCAATAAAAATTACCAGCGAAAATACCAGCTGCTTTCAATGCTTCAATGGCTTTTTCTGTGTGTGCTTGTGAAGGTAAAAACCAAGATAAGAAACTTGCGCTATCTCCTGATGGATCTGGTACCACTCTAAAGCTAATACCAGGAACTTGTTCCATATAAGATCTTAAAATTTGATTATGCTTTCTTTGAATTGCTAAAAAAGTATTCAACTTTCTTATTTGTGCCAAACCAACAGCGGCATGTAATTCACTTATTCTAAAATTATATCCTAAGAAAGGATGCAAATCTGCTCCTCTATCCACTCCTAAATGATCATGCCCATGGTCTGTAAATGCATCACATTTAGTGTATACATTTTGATCATTCGTCATCACCACACCTCCTTCTCCGCATGTAATTGTTTTTACAAAATCAAAAGAGAAAGTACCAGCATGACCAATAGTACCTAAATGTTTTCCCTTGTAGGTACCCCCAATACTTTGACATGCGTCTTCTAACAATATAATTTGATGTTCATCACAAATTGTTTTCAATGCATCTAAATCTGCCATACTACCACACATATGCACTGGCATAATACATTTTGTCTTTGGTGTAATAGCTGCTTTCACTGCTTTTGGATCCAAAGTCAAGGTTTCATCTATATCTACCAAAACTGGTACGGCACCCATGCTTAAAACAGCTTCAAAACTTGCCACAAAAGTGAAAGCAGGCATAATCACTTCGTCTCCAACACCAATTCCCAATGCTGCCATTGCAGTGGTTAATGCTGCGGTACCACTTGAAGTTAATTGTGCATATCCTGTTCCAAAAGTCTTACAAATAGCTGCTTCTAACTCTTTAGATTTCCAGATACCTTTACGTGGACCGTCGAATCCATAGCGCATTAAAATACCTGTTTCCAAGACATCATTTACTTCTTTTCTTTCTTCTTCTCCAAAAAATTCAAAACCGGGCATAAGCTTGATTTTTAATGATAAACAAAGGTAGTTTAAAAAATGAAAATTGAGGGTTTTTCAGTAATTTGCGCCAGTAAAAAAACGAAATAGAACTTTATGGAATACAATAACTTAATGGCAGTTTCTGGCCTACCTGGATTATTTGAAATGATTAGCAGTAAAAACGATGGTGCTATCGCTAAATCTTTAGAAACTGGCGCTACTCAGTTTGTGAGTTCTAGAGTACATCAATTCTCACATTTAGAAAGTATTGAAGTATATACCACTCATGATAATGTATTCTTGGCAGAAGTGTTCATTGCAATGGGCAAATCCAAAGAAGCATTGCCAAGCGAAAAAGATCCAAAAGCGGTAACAGCCTACTTTAAAAAAGTA
>JALRFB010000130.1 GCA_023256555.1 Sediminibacterium sp.
CCTTTCTCTAAAGCTTGTTGATAGCATCTTTGTATTAAGGCTGGAGTTAACAAGCATCTTACAGCATCATGCACAAATACGATTGAAGGTTCGTTTACTTTACTTAATCCATTTTTCACAGATTGAAATCTTGTTTCACCCCCTTCTACTAATTGAATATGATGAGTGTATCCGTTTTTTTGTAATAAAGTTCTTCCTTCTTCAATATATGCAGCAGGAAGCACTATCACTAATTCAATATCATCAAATGCAGCAGTAAATTGATCAATAGTATGCAATAAAATAGCCTTTCCTTGAATTTCTAAAAATTGTTTTGGAATGACAGAACCCATTCTTTGACCTGTACCTCCTGCGACAATGATGGCTATTTTTTTGGAATACATATATTGAATTAACTAACTAGTAATTTTTTTACCTCTGCTTCTAATACCGCTTTATTAATAGGTGCAGTACCCACTAATTCGCATACCAATCCACCAGCAATATTAGCCATTTCAGCAGCCAAGATCATATCTTTTGATGCAGCATAAACCAAAGATGCTACTGCAATAACAGTATCTCCAGCCCCACTTACATCTGCAATATTACGTATATGAGTAGGTATTAACTTATGCGATGTATTTCCTGCAATAAACACTCCATGCTCAGACAATGTGATGAAAGAAATAGCATGAGCCATTTGCTCATATAAAGCATTATGTACTTTTAAAAGTTCAGCCGCATTCACTTGAGGAATTTCTATCTTCAATCCTTCTTTTACTTCTTTTAGATTGGGCTTGAATAAAGTACATCCTTTAAATGCTAAAAAGTTTTTTTGCTTAGGGTCTACAGCAGTAGGTATGCCTTTTTGATTACAATAATCAATCACAGATTGAATCAAAGAAGCAGTTAATACCCCTTTATTATAATCTTCTAAGATGATTAAAGAAGGTTGCTCTTTATCTACATAAGCACAGAAATTTTTAAATAGCTGTGCTTCTTCAGTAGCATTAATATCATTGGTATTTTCGTGGTCTAGACGCATCATTTGTTGATTGCGCCCCATTACCCTTACTTTATTGGTAGTAACTCTATCTATACTTGTATGTATATATCCTGTCTCTATTTTTTCCGCTTCTAAAAGTGCTTTTAAATCTTTGCCTTCTTGGTCATTGCCAATGACAGCAAAAATGGTTGTTGGAGCTCCTAGAGCTCTTAAATTCAATGCAACATTGGCTGCACCACCTACCCTTATTTCTTTTCTCTTTAAATTCACAATGGGCACAGGAGCTTCTGGAGAAATACGGTCTACATTCCCCCACCAATAGGTATCCAACATAATATCGCCCACCACACCTATTTTGGTATGATTGAACCCTTCGAATAAATCTTTAAAAACTTTTTCTTGCAACATTTCTATGCTTCAGTTTTTTTATTGCGCAATGCTATATAATACAAAGGTATTCCTATTAAAGTAATCACCAAACCCCATAAAGAATAGAAAGGCTTTGTATATACTAATCCAATACAAAATACCGTTGCCATTATAATATATAATGCAGGTAATACCGGATATCCAAATGCCTTATAAGGTCTTGGGGTATTGGGCTCTTTCTTTCTCAAAATGAAAATGCCAATAATGGTTAAGATATAAAATATCACCACTATAAAACTTACCATCGTCAATAAGTCTCCATATTTACCACTTAAACATAACAAACTAGCTACCAAACACTGAATCCATAATCCATAAGCTGGCACTTCGTTTTTATTTAACTCAGCAGTTTTCTTAAAAAACAAACCGTCTTTCGCCATGGTATAATATACTCTTGAACCAGCCAAGATTAAACCATTATTACAACCAAATGTAGAGATCATAATCATCACAGCAATTACAATGGTACCTGCATTACCTAGAACGGCATTAGCAGCAGTAATCGCTACTCTATCGTTTTCTGCAAAAGCAATTTCCTGCATTGGCAATACATATAAGTACATCAAATTAGCACTGATATAAATTAAGGTTACAATACTTGTACCTAAGAATAAGCTTAGGCCGATATTTTTTTGCGGGTTCTTAATTTCTCCTGCAATAAAAGTTACATTATTCCATGAGTCGCTACTAAATATAGAACCTACCATCGCTGCAGCCATCGCACCAATTAAAACAGTTCCTCCGATCGGCATCCAACTATGACTTGAGGTTCCATCTGCAGCAGTATTCACCACATCTTGTTGTGCAGCAAAAGCATTTGTCCAGTTGGCATCCCAATGACTTGTTTTAGCAAATAAGAAACCCACTATAATTAAACCAAATAAAGAAATCAATTTGGTAAAAGTGAATGTGTTTTGAATAATCTTTCCTTCTTTTACACCTCTTGTATTCGTGTAAGTAAGAAATATAATTAATACAATGGCTAGTATTTGCGCTGCAGAAATTTGAATAAATCCAAGGTCTGCAATAATATTATGCTCTCCTACTGCAGGAATTAAATAAGCAGTGAACTTACTAAATGCTACTGCTACAGCTGCAATAGTAGCTGTTTGAATCACAGAAAAGAAACTCCAGCCAAACAAAAATCCTACTAATGGATTATAGGCTTTTTGCAGATATACATATTGTCCACCCGCTTTAGGATACATAGCACTTAACTCTCCATAACTAACGGCTGCCGTAATTGTCATAAAGCCAGTTATTAACCATGCTGTGATTAACCACCCTGCACTACCTACATACCTTGTAATTTCACTACTCACTATAAAAATACCAGAACCAATCATACCTCCAGCTACAATCATTGTAGCATCTAGTGCACTTAATCTTGGTTTAAATTCTGTAGTTTCTGTTGACATATACTTATGGTTGTATTAAAAAAAATCCTCCCCAATTCAATGAGGAGGAAATTATTTGCAATTTAGTTTTTAGGTTTATACTCCGCATTCAGCCCTTTCACAATATCAGCTGTGATATCATAGGCCGTGTCTTTGTAATACATTAAGTCTGGATTACTAGAGAAGATATAAGCAAACTCTTTATTCTTATTATAGCTTACTAAGAATGCTTCAATTTTTTGTTTTACTTCTTGTAAACGCTTGAAACTTTCTTCCTGCATTTCTGCTGCTAATTGTTGCTCTCTATTGGTATAGTTTTTTTCTAATTGTGCTAACTCTTGTTGTCTTGCTCCTATCTCTGCTTGAGATAAATATTGACCATTCTTTTGTAACTCTTGGTATTTGATAGCAAATGCGTTTTTAAGACCTGTTAATTGTTTTGCATTCTCAACATCTTTTGCTTGTAAAGCAGCTTTAACGTCTTTAAAGAAGTTATAACTATTTTGAATAGAGTCAATTTCAAAATAGGCTACTTTCACTCCACCAGCTGCCATCGCAGATGATTTAATGGGCGTAGAATTGCTATTAAAGTGTAACACATACAACACAATTATAGCCAATGCCATCACTCCGTTTATAATCCAAGAATTCGCTTTCATCAAGTTTTAATTTGAATTAAAAATACGCAAAAAACAGGTATATAAAAAAGTAAAAAGCAGGAAATATTACTACTTCCTGCTTTTTAACAATTTATAAAATTAGACGACTACTCTTCTTCGTCGAAGCTCATTGCTTCACGTGTAGTTGCCAATACTTCATATTCTTCCTTGCTACCTACGATCAATTTCTCGAACTCTTTTTGACCAGTACCAGCAGGGATTAAGTGACCAGTAATTACGTTCTCTTTCAAGCCCAACATCATATCTACCTTA
>JALRFB010000131.1 GCA_023256555.1 Sediminibacterium sp.
ATAGATGCTCCATTTGTAGCTTCTTATATTCACGGTGCATACAGAATGGGTGTACTAGTTGCTTTAACAGCAGCTAACGCAGAATTAGGTAAAGACTTAGCAATGCAAATTGCTGCGATGAACCCAGTAGCGGTTGATCCAGAATCTGTACCTGCAGAAACTGTAGAGCGTGAGAGAGCGATCATCATTGATACAATGAAAGCAGATCCTAAGATGGCTGGTAAACCAGAAGATATGATTGCTAAAATTGCTGAAGGTAAAATTGGTGCATTCTTTAAAGAGCAAACTTTATTAGCACAAGCATTCGTAAAAGATGGTTCTAAGTCTGTAGGCGAGTACATCAAGTCTGTAGATGGCGCTATCAAAGTAACTGAGTTCAAGCGTGTGGCACTAGGATAAATTGCAAGCCAACACTGTTTGATCCAAAAGATACAAATGGTTCAAATTCCAAGAAATTAGGTCTTTGACAACATATCAAAAAGGGAGGTCCAATAGACCTCCCTTTTTATTGACTATACACCACTTTCCATTCATATAAAACCCTAAAAAGCTTATTCAAAATTTGTATCTTGCAAGTATAAATCTGTCTAACTATGCAGCCAAAGTACAAACGCGTCTTATTGAAATTATCGGGCGAAGCTTTATTAGGAAATGAAAGAACCGGAGATCCATTTAACCCAAAAATTATAGAACAATACGCAAATGAGATCAAAGAATTGGTGGCATTGGGCGTTGAAGTAGCCATAGTTATTGGCGGTGGTAATATTTACAGAGGAATGAATGAGGCAGATAGTGGTATCGAAAGAGCACATGGAGATTATATGGGTATGTTGGCCACAGTGATTAACGCAATGGCCATACAAGCTATGTTAGAAAAAATTGGCGTATATACAAGATTGCAATCAGCTATCAATATGGAGCAGGTTGCAGAACCTTATATCAGAAGAAAAGCATTAAGACATTTAGAGAAAGGACGTGTAGTGATTTTTGGAGCAGGTACTGGTAATCCTTATTTCACAACAGATACAGCAGGATCATTGAGAGCGATTGAAATGAAAGCAGATGTAATCTTGAAAGGAACAAGAGTGGATGGTATCTATGATGCAGATCCTGAAAAAAATCCAAACGCTAAAAAATTCGAGACCATTGGATTCCAAGAATGTATTTCTAAGAATCTAAAGGTAATGGATATGACCGCATTCACTTTATGTATGGAGAATAAGTTGCCCATCATTGTTTTTGATATGAATAAAGCAGGCAATCTCGTTAAAATTGTAAAAGGTGAATCAGTAGGTACATTGGTTCAATAAAAATATTCTATGCAAAAAAATAGATTTCTATTAGTCTTATTAGCAATTGTTATTAGTAATGTAATCAGTGCTCAAGAAAAATTAAGCTTGGCAGATGCGGTGAAAATCGCTGTACAAAATAGCTACGATATTAAATTAGTGGAGAATACAGTAGCAGTTGCAAAAAACAACAATAGCTATGGTGTAGCAGGTGGATTGCCAACTGTATCAAGTACCGCTACTAATAACAACACATCTTCTACAATACATCAAACTTTTCCAGATCCTTCCAGAAATACTACAAGAAGTGGTGTAGAAGGAACTACAGTGAATGGAAGTTTGAATGTAAGTATGATTTTATTTAATGGTTTTAGAGTTGCTGCCACAAAAGATAGATTAGAAAGTCTAGAAAAACAATCTGCTGCTACATTACAAAATCAACTATTGAATACCAGTAGTGTTGTGATGCAACAATATTATAATGTTGTAAGACAAGAAGCTTATTTAAAAACTATTCAAAAATCTATAGAAGCATCTGAGCAAAGAGTAGCTATTGTAAAAACCAGACAGCAAGTAGGTGTAGCCAATCAAGCAGATGTTTTACAGTCTAATATTGACTTAAACGCTTTATTGCAAGCAAAGCAAAACCAATTATTAGTAATAGACCAAGCGAAAGCAGACTTATATAATAGTATGGTAGTGCCTGCAACTTCTAATTATACTTTTGATGAAACAATCATAGTAGATCAAAATATAAAGATGGCAGAGGTAGAAGCTAAAATGAAAGATCATCCTTTATTACAATCTGCTCAACAATTAGTGAATGTAAACCAGTTTATAGAAAAAGAAACTAGGGCTACTATGTATCCTACTTTAAGAGCGAATACAGGGTATAGTTATAGTAGCAATAGAAATGGTGCTGGTTTCATCTTACTAAACGAAAGTTATGGTCCATTCTTGGGTATCAACTTAGCATTGCCAATATATAATGGTGGTGCAAGCAAGCGTGCCTATAACAACGCAAAAATTGCTACCAACTCTGCCAAATTACAATTAGAGAATGCCACATTAGATTTGAATACAGAATTATTTAAAACTTATAAGAACTATTTAAATAGTGTTAAACAAACACCTGTTGAGCAAGAGAATTACAAAATGTCTCAAGAGTTATTGGGCTTGGTGATGCAAAAATATCAATTAGGTCAAGCAACAATGGTAGATGTAAAACAAGCTCAACAAAGTTTTGAAACAGCTGGATTTAGATTAACTAGTTTACAGTTTACAGCAAAGATTGCCGAGATAGAATTAAAGAGATTATCTAATCAATTAAGTTTCTAAAAGTCGCATACTGCATGCAATCTATCACAGTAAAAGCTCCCGGTAGAATTAATTTAATTGGAGAGCATACTGATTATAATGGTGGCTTTGTAATGCCTGCTGCGATTCAAAAAGCTGCAACAGTGCATGTTGAATTAAGAACCGATAGAGAGATACATTTATTTGCTGAAGATTTACAAGAAAGTTACCAATTAAGCATAGATACCATTGCTAAGGCTAATTTGAGCTGGGCGAATTATATCATTGGCGTTATTGCAGAGTTTCAAAAGAAACTTGGACTAAAAATTAGACAGAGCAATTTATGCTCAGAAATTATTTTACCAACCGATAAAGAAAGAACAGCAGTATGTTGCCTTAGTTCGGTCAATCTGGAGTATTATGATGATTGGAAAAGTGATAAGCATTTTCTTCGGGACATTGCAGAGATGCTTGATAACGTCCTGCAGTATTTCATTGATCATTCTCCTGATAGCATTAGCCGTGCAAGATATAGTGCTAGCCGTGAGAGGAGCATTGGCATTGGTGCTCTTGGTTTCCATGCTTATCTACAAAAGGTACAAGTCCCGTTTGAATCAGCCTTAGCTGTAAGCAAAAATAAACAAATGTTTAAACATATTCGTGAAGGATTAGATCATGCTAATATCGAACTCGGAAAAGAAAGAGGGGAAGCGCCTGATGCTATTGGCACTGGCAAACGTTTCAGTCATATGCTTGCTATTGCTCCCAATGCCTCAAGTTCTATTATCATGGGTAACACTAGTCCCAGCATTGAGCCTTATCGTGCTAATGCTTATCGACAAGATACTCTATCTGGAGCGTTCTTAAACAAAAATAAATGGTTAGATTATATTATAAAGGAAAAATGTGATGCCGATTCTAAGTTGGACTATAACGAAATCTGGTCAAGTATCATCGCCAACGATGGCAGCGTTCAACATCTTGAGTTCCTCTCAGATTGGGAACGTGACGTATTTAAGACATCAATGGAAATCGACCAAAGATGGGTTGTACAGCACGCCTCTGATCGCCAGTCCTATATTGACCAAGCGCAAAGTGTCAATCTCTTTTTCAGACCGGACTCAAACATCAAGTACATTCACGCGGTACATTT
>JALRFB010000132.1 GCA_023256555.1 Sediminibacterium sp.
CATTTTCTGGAATTAAAATGAATGAATGTAAATGCCTAAGCAGGTTGTACTAGGAATAATGGCTGATCAAACTCTACTGGGCTTGCATCTTCCACCAATACTTTAACAATAGTACCTTTTACTTCTGATTCGATTTCATTGAACAATTTCATTGCTTCAATGATACAAACCACTTTACCTTGGCTTACTTCAGTTCCTTCTTCTGCCAATAATGGCTTATCAGGAGCTGCTCTTCTATAGAAAGTTCCAATCATTGGACTCTTAATAGTAATTAGATTATCTGTTGCAGCAGCTGGAGCTGATGCTGGGGCAGCTGGGGTAGCAGCTACTGGAGCTGGAGCTGGTGCGGCTGGCGCAGCAGCATAAACTGGTGCAGAACTAACTGTAACTCTTTCTTCTTTTTGTTTGATGGTCACTTTCCCGTCCTTGTCTTCGATGCTAATTTCACCGATATTACTCTTGTTAACCACCTTGATTAAATCATGAATTTGTTTTAAGTCCATTTTTAGCAATTTTGGGTAAAATTGGGGTATTTTTATTAAAAATCACAATAAAATGCCCTTTTTTTATCCAAAAATGGTCATTTTTTGTAATATTTCGAGTTGATAGAAAACAAAAAGTGTTGTCTGAATTGATAAATTATATACATAAATAAAGAAGGGGATCCTTTATGGGTCCCCTTCTTTATTTTCATTAGAGTGTTGTTATAATTGAAGCCTTATTTTGCTATGCAAAGGCTTCAATTAAACTACTTCACGCGTTCTACGTATTCGCCTGATTTAGTATTAATCTTAATTTTTTCTCCTTCGTTCACAAACAAAGGAACCATAACAGTAGCTCCAGATTCAATAGTTGCAGCTTTTAATGCACGTGTAGCAGTATCTCCTTTTACACCAGGCTCACAATAAGTAATCAATACATCTATCTTTTCTGGCAATTCTGCTCCAATGGGCATTTCGGTTTCTGTATTCATAAATACAAAAACTTCAGCACCTTCTTTCAAAAACTGAGGAGCATCAATCATTTCTTCAGCCATAGCGATTTGCTCAAAAGTTTCATTATTCATTAAGTTATAACCACTATCGTCTTTGTATAAAAATTGGAATGCCTTCTTTTCAACACGCACTGGAAATACCGTTTCACCACTATTCCAAGTTTTTTCAATAGATCGGTTATTGTCTACCCCTTTTAATTTTGCCCAAACTTTTGCAGCTGCACGAGCTGTTTTATTCTCTCCGAATTCTACTACAGAGTATAAACTACCATCTAATTTTAAGATCATTCCACGACTGATGTCTGATGTTGTTGCCATAATGTTGTTTTTTAATTTGTCTTTGCGAGGCACAAAAGTAGCACATGCCGGCCATTTATAAAAAAACCTATAATTTTTGTTGGTAAATAAGGGTAAAAAATGCCTGTTTAGCGTATTTTTGCGCCACAAATAACAAATTCAGTCCTCATGTCAGTATTAGTGAACAAAAATTCGAAGATTATAGTACAAGGTTTTACCGGTACAGAAGGAAGTTTTCATGCTTCTCAAATGATAGAATATGGAACACAATTAGTGGGTGGTGTGACACCAGGTAAAGGAGGGACAACACATTTAGATCGTCCTGTATTTAATACTGTAGCGGATGCGGTTAAAACAACTGGTGCGGATGTAAGTATCATTTTTGTACCCCCTGCTTTTGCTGCGGATGCAATCATGGAAGCTGCTGATGCAGGAATTGGCTTAGTAGTTTGTATTACAGAAGGTATCCCAGTACAGGATATGGTGAAAGTGAAAAATTATTTATTAGGAAAGACAACAAGATTAATAGGACCTAACTGTCCAGGTGTGATTACAGCTGAAGAAGCAAAAGTGGGGATTATGCCAGGATTTATTTTCAAAAAAGGTACCATTGGTATTGTTTCTAAGAGTGGTACATTAACTTATGAAGCAGCTGATCAAGTAGTGAAAGCAGGTTTAGGAATAACCACTGCAATCGGCATTGGTGGTGATCCAATCATTGGAACAACTACTAAAGAAGCAGTAGAATTATTGATGAACGACCCAGCTACAGAAGGAATCATCATGATTGGTGAGATTGGTGGAAGTATGGAAGCAGATGCTGCAAATTGGATCAAAGACAATATGAAAAAACCAGTTGTAGGATTTATCGCTGGTCAAACAGCTCCTCCAGGACGTCGTATGGGACATGCTGGTGCGATTGTTGGTGGCGCAGATGACACAGCTGCTGCTAAAATGAAAATCATGGCTGCTTGCGGTATTCATGTTTGTGCTAGCCCTGCTGACATTGGTAAAACAATGGCTGCTGCGTTAAAGAAATAACAAATTGACATAATATAGTGAAATCCCTTATCCAAAAAGATAAGGGATTTTTTATTGTACATTTGAGCAATGAACAAATTCTTTTTATTTGTAGTCCTTTTAGTTTGCTCTGCTCCTGTTTGGGGACAACAAAAATCATTACAGATTATTTGCACACCTCCTTTAAATACTAGACCTGGACAAACTATTAAACTTCAAGTCAAAGTTGCACATCTATTAAAGGAAGAAAAAACTGGCACTCTAAATTTATCTTTGTTCAATCACGCAACTAATAAATCTGTGGATGGATGGTTTATTAATATTTTCCCTTTTCAATATTTCACAACAATAGACAAAGAAAATTTTGAAGTAGAATTTCCTTTCACTGTGCCTCATGAATTTAAAGGAAGCTTTGATATTGAATTAGTAGCCAAAGTGCAAAATATTTCAGATAGTGTTAGGTATACTGTAAATACAAGTATAAAAAAGTAATAAGACTAATTGATGTCAAATAAGGTAGATTATATAATTGTTGGACAGGGACTGGTGGGCACTTGGATGAGTTATTATGCAAAAGTATTTGGAAAAAAATTCATTATTATAAATGATGCTACTACTGCATCAGCCACATCTGTTGCGAGTGGTGTGATTAATCCAGTTACAGGTAGAAGAATTGTACAAACTTGGATGATTGACATCTTATTACCCAACGCAATACAAGCATATTCAGAATTAGGCAATCAATTAAATACAACCATTCTAAAAAAAGCTCCAGTAGTTTTAATACATCCCTCAATACAAATGAAAGAAAGCTTTGAGTATAGATTGAATCATGATAATGTGTATTTATCTCCGAATAAAAATGCTGACTGGGAAATATTTTTTAAAACACCTTTTGGAACTGGTCAAATTGACTCGTCTTTCTGGATAGATTTAAATACCATGTTGAACACCTGGAGAAATCAATTAAAAAATTCAGGTAACTATGTTGAAACTTATTTTGATTTAAATGATTTAGTTGTAAATAAAGACCATGTTATATGGAAAGAATACACTGCCAATCATATCATTTTTTGTGATGGTAATAATAGCATGCGAAATAAGTATTTCAACAAACTGCCTTTTGTCCCTAACAAAGGAGAAGCATTGATTGTAGAGATAAAAGGATTACCTAAAGAAAACATTTATAAACAAAGTATTTCAATTGTGCCCTGGAAGGATGATTTGTTTTGGGTAGGATCCAATTATGAATGGACTTTCAAAGACAGCTCTCCTTCTAAAACATTTAAAGAAAAAATGGTACAAGCCTTGGATAATTTTTTAGAAGTCCCCTACAGCATTGTAGATCATATCGCTGGAATTAGGCCAGCTAATACCGAGAGAAGACCATTTGTAGGGGTA
>JALRFB010000133.1 GCA_023256555.1 Sediminibacterium sp.
TAAACAATTGCTAAAATATCGCTTTCACGCATGATCAATAAATCTTGACCTTCAATTTGAATTTCAGTTCCAGCATATTTACCATATAAAACGGTATCACCCACTTTAACTGTTACTGGTTCGTCTTTTTTACCTGGACCAGCAGCAACAATTGTTCCACGCTGTGGCTTTTCTTTTGCAGTGTCTGGGATGATGATTCCTCCAGCTGTTTTCTCTTCAGCAGCGGCAGGCATTACAATTACTCTGTCATGTAAAGGCGTAATGTTTAGTTTTTTAGCCGTACTCTTAGCCATACTTTATCGTTTTTGGTTTTAAAATAATGTTTGTAATCCTATTTTGCAAGAACCCTGCCAATGACTATTTTACTTATATATTAAGTCAAAATTTCAGTGATAGCGCCTAATTAGGTACAAGGGGTGGAAAATTAGGTAAAAAATGGCAGTTTTATGGATTTATTTAGATAGATTTGCACCCCAATTAGCTCTTAGATATATGATGAACAGAAGAAATATTCGAATAAAAGTAATGCAGGTGCTCTATATGTTAGAAACGGAAGTGCCTACCGCTCCAAAAGCATTATTACACAAGGAATTTGATAAAACTAGAAGTTTATTCGTCTTTTTGGTTCATTTATTACATCAAGTAGCTTTATATGCAGAAGTGGAAGCCAATCAAAGAGCTTCTAAGAATTTACCCAATCAAGAAGATTTAACAGTCAATACCAAATTAGCAGGTAATTTATTGGTTTGGCAAACTTTGGAATCAGCTTCCTTTAAAGAAGCAATGGAAGTAGTTAAACCCGCTCAATGGCTGGATGATCAAATAGTTAAATCCATTTTCAGACAATTAGCGGATACTCCAGAATACCAATTATACATCAACGATCAAAGTAGAGAAAAGGGGAAAGATAAAGAGATGATGAAGTTCATCTTTGGAACAATTATCATGGGCTCTGAGCGATTTGTAGATTATATTGAAGAACGTTTTGCTAACTGGGAAGACGAAGGAGATATCATCATTGGATTTATTTTAAACTATATCCAAAAGCCTGGGCAAATTGATTTCATGGATTTAGTGGGTGCAGAAAAAATGAAGTTTGCTTTAGATTTATTACAAACAGCCATAGATAAAAAAGCCATTACTGAAGAAATCATTGTACCTAAATTAAAAAACTGGGATCCAGAACGTATTGCTTTAATAGATATGATATTATTACGTTTGGGCGTTTGTGAATTAGTATATTTTGATACTATACCAACCAAAGTATCTATCAATGAATATATTGATTTGGCAAAAGAATATAGTACTGAGCAAAGTGGACATTTTGTAAACGGTATCTTGGATAGTATTCACAAAGAAATGTTGGCTGCAGGTAAAATTCATAAAATTAGCCACAAGAAATAATACAGTTTAAACTGTATATTTGTGAAAGACCTTTCAAAGTTTAATAATTTATAAAAAAATAAAAATGACACAATTCTTATTACAAGCACCTCCTCAAGGTGGCGGAACTTTTCAGTTAATCATGTTGGGTGGTATCATCCTTGTATTTTGGTTCTTTATGATTCGTCCACAAGCTAAAAAAGCGAAAGAGCAAAAGAAGTTTATTGATGGAATGCAAAAGGGTGACAAAGTTGTTACTATTGCAGGTATCCATGGTACAATCAATAAAGTGAATGAAGACAATACTATTCAATTAGAAGTTAGTCCTGGAAGCTATTTAAAAATTGAAAGATCTTCTATTAGTTTAGAGTGGTCTCAAGCAATCAATAAGTAATTTTAACTTAATTAAAAATAGATCCGAAATAAGCAACCTTAAAGGAATCTTATTTCGGATTTTTATTTTACTTAACTTTAAGTATGGCAATCATTATAGGTTTAACAGGGGGGATTGGATCAGGCAAGTCTACTGTTGCAAAAATATTTACAACATTGGGCATCCCGGTATTAGATGCTGATACTACTGCAAAACAGATAATGAATACTAACCCTTCCATTAAAGAAGCACTTATAGCATTGTTTGGGAAAGATGTTTATGTTAATGGTCAATTAAATAGAACATTCCTTTCTCAAATAGTTTTTTCGGATACATTTAAACTAGCTCAGTTAAATGCTATTGTACATCCTGCAGCTATTCAATACGCCAAAGATTGGGCTGCTCAACAATCTGCTCCTTATGTAATTAAAGAAGCTGCTTTGTTTTTTGAATCAGGATCAGCTGAAGGTATCCATAAAATGATTGGAGTCACTGCACCAAAGCATCTAAGAATTCAAAGAGTGATGCGAAGGGACCATATTTCTAGAGAAGAAATATTAAAAAGAATGGAACACCAATTAGAAGATAGCTTGAAAATGAAATTATGTGACTGGGTGATTCAAAATGATGATCAACACTTATTGATACCGCAGGTGCTAGCAATTCATCAATCCTTAACTATTTTATAGCACCATCTTTTTAATCTGCCTTCAAAATCAAAAGGGGTAGTAGCTTTAGTAATATCTTTTATTTGCTGACTATTAATTTTTTCCAGGTCGATGATAAATTGAGTAAAGTTGGTGCTGAAGTAAAGTATTCCTCCAGGCTTCATGGCTTTCAAGACATCGTTGATCAATTCAACATGATCTCTTTGAATATCTAAAATATCTTTCATTCTTTTACTATTACTAAAAGTAGGAGGATCCATTACTACTAGATCGTAATAATTATTGGGCAAGGTTTTTAAATACTGCTTCACATCTGCATGTACAAAATGGTAGGCAGTTGGATTTTTCAATAAGTTAATAGCAAAATTATCTTCACTCCAACCTAAGTAGGTCTTTGATAAATCTACTGAACTAACTTCTTTTGCACCAGCTGATGCAGCATAAATGGAAAAAGAGCTCGTATAACTAAATAGATTTAAAAACACTTTATCTTTTGCTTCAGCAGCAACCATCTGTCTGGTAATACGGTGGTCTAAAAATAATCCAGTATCTAAATAGTCGGTAAGGTTAACTAGAAATTTATGTCCATTTTCTTGAACAGTAATAATCTTTGATTCGGTCACTGCTTCTTTTTCATATTGGCCTTCTCTATGAGACATTCTTTTTCGAAGTTTCACATACATATGATCCACAGGTACACCTGTCATTTCAGAAACAATTCTTTTGGTTTCGGTAAACCAAATTTCATGTTCTTCATCTGTTAAAGCGTGACGTCTATTGTATTCTGCTATATAAATGTACTCCTCGTATAATTCAATACAAATGGGAAACTCAGGAAGGTCGTGATCATATAACCTCCAACAAGTCAAAGACAAGCGCTTGGCTTGTTTTAATCGGTGCTTATAGTTTTTAAGCAACCTATTTTCAAACATTTGAAATTTCTCTGGAGTCATATCTTTTTCAAATCTACTATAAAAAAAAGAAGCGTTACTCTCATAACGCTTCTAACTTATTTTTTAATGAGCTTATTTTAATTTAGCTAATGCTTCTTTAATTCTAGCCCATGCTTTTTCTATATTAGGCATGCTATTAGCAAATGAGAATCTTACACAGTTTGGTTCTCCAAATGCATCACCCATTACTGAAGATACATGCGCCGTATTCAATAAATACATACTAAAATCAGCAGCATTGGTAATGGTTTGTGTTCCATCTGATTTACCATAATAAGTACTTACAT
>JALRFB010000134.1:0-3063 GCA_023256555.1 Sediminibacterium sp.
CTGCGAATACAAGGTACTTGATCAATGAAATAGTTTTAGGAGAGGAGTCGGATGTAGATGCTTTTGAAAATCGAATTAGTCATTTTGAATTATATTTAAAAGCGATGCGTCAAATGGGTGCTTCCACTAATTTAATCGATGCATTAATGTCAGAAATAGCAAAAGGCAAAACTATCAACAATGCTATTGCGGAGGCAAGCTTACCAGAGAAAGTAAAAGCATTTTTACAATATACTTTCGAGATCGCACAAAATGCACCATTACATGTAAAAGCAGCTGTATTTACTTTTGGTAGAGAAGATCTAATTCCTGATATGTTTACTGAAATCTTACATAAGATTTATGCAGATCATCCAGATAAGGTTGCTACATTTAAGTATTATATAGAAAGACATATTGAAGTGGATGGTGGACATCATAGCCAATTAGCATTAGAGATGGTCGCCGAGCTTTGTGGCAATGATGATAGTAAATGGGAAGAAGCTAGCCAGGCCTCTTTAAAAGCGCTTGAAATCAGAGCGCAACTATGGGATGCGATATTAGAAAACTAAGATGAATATTGTTGTATTTGACGGGGTTTTTAAACTTTCGTACATTCAGATTGTCTAAATCCAGTTCAACTATTTTTATGAAGTCTAAAATCGTCTTTTTTAGTTTTTTTGTGATTACATTATCAGGCCAATTGTTTGGCCAAGTATCAGAAAAGCCCAAAACTACTTCCTATAAAATCCAGTTCGATTACCTAAGTGATTACATATACAATGGAAGGGCTGATAGTATCAAGTACCCTTATCAAATAACGACTGCTTCTGTCAATTTTGCTAATGGGGTTTATATTAATCTTGGAGCGGATTATCTATTAACCCAAGGGGAAAAAAGATTTGATTTTTTTCAATTAGATCTAGGATATGAGTTTGAGCTAGATAAAAAATGGACCGGCTTGGTTTATGGAACAAAATTCTTTTATTCTAGTCAATCTGCTTTATTAAATGGAAATATCAGTACCGATTTTGGAGCAAATATGAATTATGATGCAGGTTTTATTCAATTGAATAATTCCCTAGATGTATTTTTTGCAAATAAAGCAGATTTGCAGTGGACTGTTGGATTTGAAAAAGATTTTACTTCTGAAAAGAATAATCAAAAATGGTCATTCGATCCAGGTGTCTATGCCAACATAAGTAGTTTGAATTATTATGAAAGTGAAGTTACTAGAAGATTGAGACCAAAAAATCCAGCAATTAAAGCAGCAACACCCATCAATGTAATATCAACTACTAAAACTAATCAAACAGGATTAAAATTGATGGCTTTAGAATGTAGTTTCCCGATTAGCTACGAAAACGAACATTTCGGATTTTCAATTTATCCAACCTATGCTATCCCATATAATGCAATCAGTACTACTACGACTATCAAAAATCAGGCAAATAACAATACAATTAATACAGTCAATTCCACACCTTATTCCGAAAGAAATTTACAAAACAGATGGTATGTACAAGCTGGGATTTTTTTAAAATTCTAAGATGAAAAAAGTAACTAAAATTTTATTAATTGCATCTAGTCTATGGTATTTTGGAGAAGGACTTTTTGGTCCTTTGTTTGCAGTATTTTCAGAGAAAGTAGGAGGCGATCTTTTGGAGATAACTTGGGCTTGGGCAGCTTATTTAATTGCCACAGGATTATTTTATGTGTTACTAGGAAAATTATTTAATAACTCTAATTATAAAAAAGAAATTATGGTTGGAGGATATGCACTAAACACCATTTTGACTTTTTGCTATTTATTTGTTCATAATACACAGCAACTACTTTTTTTACAAATAGGTTTGGGTATCGCAGAAGCAGTCAGTACACCTATTTGGGATTCATTATTTGCCACACATTTAGATGACAATGAAAATAGTTTTCATTGGAGTTTAGCGAATGGCCATACACATTTCGTTTCTGGAATTGCCATTGCAATAGGGGGATTAATTGCCAATTATGTATCTTTTGATGCCTTATTTATCACCATGGGTTGTATACAATTACTAGCAACTATTATTCAGGCATCTTTACTCAGGGTCAAATATTAATTCAAAAAAATGAATATCATTGTATTTGATGGGGTTTGTAATTTTTGTAATCGGGTAGTACAAATCATTATCCGATATGACACTTCATGTCATATACAATTTTCCGCTCAGCAGTCAGGGGTAGGGATTCAATTATTACAAGAATACACTATTCAAGAAAGCAATAGTTCGGTCGTCTTTATAACCAAGGGTATGGTGTATTATCAATCTGATGCAGTGATTGAAATTGCCAAACTATTGACTGGCTGGCCAAGTATTTTTAAATACAGTATAATAGTACCTAGGTTTCTTAGAAACGGGATATATAAACTAATTGCAGCCAACAGATATAGACTCTTTGGTAAGCAAGCAGCCTGTATGGTACCTAGAGAAGAGGATAAGAGGAGGTTTTTAAATTAAGATTTAAGCAATTTTAAGTTTCTTAATCATTTTAAATTGATCGCCTTTTATTTGTAATTCTTCTTCTATGTCGTAATCATTCTGAAGACCAAGCCAAAAATTTGGAGTGTTACCAAAATATTTAGATAATCTTAATGCAGTATCTGCAGTAATGCTTCTTTTTCCTTTTAAAATTTCTGAAATCCTAGTTTGAGGTATATCAACATCTTTACATAATTTATATGCACTAATTTTTAATGGCATTAAAAATTCCTCTCTTAAAACCTCTCCAGGATGAATATTCTTAAGTTTTCTCATTTTTAAATTATTTATGGTAATCAATGATTTTAACCATAGAGGCACAATCTCTATTCCATTTAAATATTATCCTCCATTTTTTATTAATCCTTATAGAATAATAACCTTCCAAATTCCCTTTGAGTTTTTCAAGGTGATTAGAGGGAGGTATTATCAGATCAACAATGTCTTGAGACCTATGTATCATTCTCAACTTCCTTCTTGCAATTTGTTGAATTTCAATGGGTAATTTTCTTGAAAATTCACCTTGCCAGACTTTTTCTGTTTCTTTATCTCCAAAATTAAG
>JALRFB010000134.1:3073-3641 GCA_023256555.1 Sediminibacterium sp.
ACGATACTTACGCCAAAGGTAAGTATTATTATTAAAACATAAAATACTTTTTTGTAATAGTTTAAAATTTCGGGAAATACTCTATTTTGGAATATTTATTACTCTCTCAATTAAGACCACCCATTGCCCATTGGTTCTTGTAGATGCTTAAGTAGAATTTAGCTTTTAGGGCTACATGTTTTTGTTCTGATTCGATAAACTTCAATTCTCTGCTATTGATTAAAAACAAACTACTTTCTCCTAAATCAAATTTGGTATTCTCAGTGTCAAATAAAAGTTTATTCGCATTCAAAATGGCTTCGTTGGTATTCAATTGTTGTTTTAAAGCGTAAAATTCTGCGAAGCTGTTTTTTACTTTATTCTCAATTTCTAATTGTAAGTATTTTTTATTCCAGTTTTGCTCTTCGATTTTGTTTTTTGCTTTTGCTAAATCACCTCTTCCTTGCCTTTGAAATAGAGGCATGGTTAAAGAAATACCATACTTGGAATTATTGGTATTATTCATATTGCTGATAATATTAGTAAGACCACTATTATTATCAAGCACATTATAGTTCATTTTTAAACT
>JALRFB010000135.1 GCA_023256555.1 Sediminibacterium sp.
AGGCATATTTTCTTTTGTAAGTTTTTCAGGAGTATATTCTCTTTTTGCACTAACTGGAGCTTGTGGTTGAGTAGGTGTAGGCTTAGATACCGGAGCTTGTACATTATCATCTTTAGATGTTTTTGCTAAAGCTAGAATATCTCTTCTGTTTCCATCACCTTCTTGCCATTTCATTATAGTGTTAGTAGCTAAAGATATAATATTGTTTTTCTCAGTAACTAAATACTCAGTACCTCTGTAAGTAACTCTGGTAGCAGCTGCACCGGTTAATGTCAAGTTTCTCTCAGCTACTTGAGCACCTTCTTTTAAAGGACTATAAATCTGCCATTGCTTATCACCAATTTTCTTAGTAATAATATACTCTTCACCATTGTATTTTACAAAGCTTCCTACATCCATCTTGCTACCAGCTTTTTGTTTAGTAGATTCTGATTTAGCTGATTATAGTGCAGTGAGAGGTTGTATGGTGATTAAACCATATGGTTATGCTTTATGGGAAAATATGCAACAAACATTAGACAAAATGTTTAAGGACACTGGGCATCAAAATGCTTATTTCCCATTGTTTGTTCCAAAGTCTTTATTTGAAGCAGAAGAAAAGAATGCAGAAGGTTTTGCAAAAGAGTGTGCAATTGTAACACATTACCGTTTAAAGACAGATCCAAATAATAAGGGTAAATTAATGGTCGATCCTGAAGCCAAATTGGAAGAAGAATTAATTGTACGTCCAACAAGTGAAGCCATTATTTGGAATACATACAAAACATGGATTCAATCTTATAGAGACTTGCCTATTTTGGTAAACCAATGGGCGAATGTAGTGAGATGGGAAATGAGAACTAGATTGTTTTTAAGAACTGCAGAATTTTTATGGCAGGAAGGACACACTGCTCATGCCACTAAAGAAGAAGCCATTGCAGAAACAGAAATGATCTTAGACTTATATGCTGATTTTGTAGAAAATTGGATGGCTGTCCCAGTGATCAAAGGAGTGAAAACACCTAATGAAAGATTTGCAGGTGCGGAAGACACTTATTGTATTGAAGCATTAATGCAAGATGGTAAAGCATTGCAAGCAGGTACTTCACATTTCTTGGGACAAAATTTTGCAAAAGCATTTGATGTTAAGTTTAGTGATAAAACAAACCAATTAGATTATGTATGGGCAACTAGTTGGGGAGTTAGTACAAGATTGATTGGTGGATTAGTAATGACCCATAGTGATGACCAAGGTTTGGTATTGCCTCCAAAGATTGCACCTTTACAAGTTGTGATAGTGCCTATCTATAAGGGAGAGGAACAAAAAGCATTGATTGATACAAAAGTCAACGATTTTATAAAGTCGTTTAAAGCTGCTGGCATTAGAGTGAAATATGATGATTCTGATAACCAAAGACCAGGATGGAAATTTGCTGAATATGAATTGAAGGGTGTTCCTGTGAGAATTGCTATTGGTGCAAGAGATTTGGAAAATAATCAAGTGGAAATAGCTAGAAGAGATACCAAAGAAAAAACAACGGTGTCAATGGATGGATTAACCAATACGGTGAGTGGTTTATTGGAAGAGATTCAAACAAATCTTTTTGAAAGATCAAAAAAATACAGAGACGAACATATTACTAAAGTGGATACATGGGATGAGTTTGTACAAATCCTAGATTCTAAAGCCGGTTTTGTGTCTGCTCATTGGGATGGAAGTCCAGCTACAGAAGAAAAAATTAAAGAATTGACTAAAGCAACTATACGTTGTATTCCATTAAACAATGTACAAGAAACAGGTAAATGTATCTTAACAGGTAATCCTTCTTCACAAAGAGTATTATTTGCAAGAGCCTATTAATCTTTATTGATAATGGGACTTAAACAAAAACCAATACCTGCTGCACTCACTCCTTTTTTAGAAGGGAAGGTTTTGTTATTAGATAAGCCTATTGGTTGGACTTCATTTAATATGGTGCAGAAAGTACGTTATTTAACTAGAGTCACTAAGGTTGGGCATGCAGGAACATTAGATCCCTTAGCTACAGGTTTATTAATTATTTGTACTGGAAAGTATACCAAGCAAATTAATACCTATATGGGTATGACGAAAGAGTATACAGGTACTATGGTGATTGGTGCAACCACGCCCACATACGATTTAGAATCCGAGCCGGAAAATTTCAAAAACATTGATCAGATAAGTGCTGAACAGATTCAATTAGCTACGCTACAATTTGTTGGTCATATTTTACAAATGCCTCCTCAACATTCAGCTATTAAGAAAGATGGTAAAAGATTGTATGAATCAGCAAGGCAGGGGATTGAAGTAAAAGTAGATCCAAGACCTATTACCATCGAGAGTTTCGAAATTACAAGCATTGATTTGCCTACAATTAATTTTAAAGTAGTCTGTTCTACAGGAACTTATATTAGAAGTTTGGTAAAAGATTTTGGAGATGCCTTAGGAGTGGGTGCTTATATGAGTGCACTTAGGAGAACGCGAATTGGAGATTTCAAAATAGAAGAAGCCATCCAATGGGAAGACCTTGAAGCAGAAATAAAAAATGTATTAGGAGAATAATTTTTTAGAAAGGCAATCCAATACCAAATTGCCATGCATAATTGTTCACCCTCATTGCATTTGGTTTCACTTCGGTCCACTGCATATTCTTTAAATCTAACCAGCCATTATTCGTTGCTCTAGTGGGATCTTTCATTTTTATGGCGTAGTCAATTCTAACAATAAAATAGTTAAAATCAAATCTTAATCCAGTGCCAAGGCCTATTGCTAAGTCTTTATATAATCTGTCTAACTGGAAGCCTGCTTTTGGATCTGCATCAGTGTCTCTTGCATTCCAAATATTACCCATGTCTGCAAAAACAGCAGAGCCTAATTTATAAGAGCCCCATTGAAATAAATTAAAACGGTATTCAATATTGGCTTCTAATTGAATATCGCCGAATCTATCAAAGTTTTGACTGGTCTTACTAGTGTCGTAAAAATTAGAACTACCTAAACCTAATTGTCTCAAGCCCCAAGCACGCATACTATAGGGTCCTCCTGCGGTGAATTGTTTAAAGAAAGGTAATGCTCCACCTAATCTTTTATCCTTGCTATAATTATTGCCATATCCTCCCATTAATCTAAATGCCCACTCCGAATATTCAAGTTGGATAGATTTTCTTAATTCTAATTCTGCTTTAATATATGTGTAAATATTATTTTTTAAAGTTGGAATCAAATTTGTTATTGCACCCGCTTCCTCGATTCCAAATTTTATAAAATTATGTTGGTTGCTATATTTCTTAGAAGGACCAGATTTCAGAAAGGTAAATGTTTGACTCATTACATTACCATCATTAAATGAAGATCTCAAAAATGGATTCAGCACTAATAAATTATCCAGCTTTGCAAACTTGTTTAATTGATACATTTCAATATTAATTGGCTTGTAAACAAAAGTTTTTTCAGTGCTATTAATATTGTTCTTCCACTCATAACCCCAACTAGTAGTGAAAGATTTAAGTTGATAATAGTCCAATCTGTCAATGCTAGAACCATTTAATAAGAAGTTTGTTCTTGTTGAATAGTTTAAAGCATGTTGATGGGGCA
>JALRFB010000136.1 GCA_023256555.1 Sediminibacterium sp.
ATCAAAGCCTTGTTATTATATATATCAATTAATCATGGATGGCCGTGCACAAACTGGATTGGTTTGTGTAAGTAGTATTGATGATTATAATAATGATATTATTAAAAAGCACGAGTTTACCAGACCAGAGAAAGAGCAAGATAGAATCAATCATATCAAGACTTCTGGAGCACAAACAGGAAATGTGTTTTTAGCTTATCGTAATCAAGCATCTATAGATACATTGATAGACAAATGGAAGACTACTAAAAATGCTGTCTATGATTTTACTGCAGAAGATGGAATTCAACATACTGTTTGGGCAGTGAGTGATGAAACTATTATTGAACAAATTACCGCTTTGTTTGAAAAAGAAGTTCCTTGCACATATATCGCAGATGGACATCATAGAGCTGCATCTGCTGCAAAAGTAAAATTAGCTGCACCAGAAAGTGCAGACTATTTTTTAACCACTTTGTTCCCATCTAATCAACTACACATTATGGATTACAATCGTGTAGTAAAAGATTTGAATGGACATTCAGAAGAAGCTTTATTAAATGCATTAGCAAATCAATTTGATGTTCAAAAAGTAGAAGCTGCATATAAGCCAGCAAGCTTGCATCATTTTGGAATGTATATCAATAAGCAATGGTATAGTTTAACTGCAAAAGCAGGAACTTATAACGACACCGATCCAATTGGTGTATTAGATGTAACCATTTTATCTAACAATATATTAGCTCCTATTTTTAATATTCAAGATCAAAGAACAGACAAGAGAATTGATTTTGTAGGAGGAATTCGTGGATTAGGAGAACTAGAAAAAAGAGTGGATAGTGGAGAGATGGCCATTGCGTTTAGTTTATACCCAGTAACCATCGATCAATTGTTCAACATTGCAGATGCAGGCGAAGTAATGCCTCCAAAAAGCACATGGTTTGAACCCAAATTGAGAGATGGATTATTAACTCATATGATCTATTAAATTTTTCCTGAAATAGATAGAGAACCCGACCATTGGTCGGGTTTTTTTTGTATTTTGTTATACAATTTTGCTTGACTATGGAAATCAAAAGACTTTTCGATTGCATCGAATATCAATTACAGCATTTCCCAAAAGAGGATATGTTGGCTGCTAAAGAAAATGGAGTATGGAGAAAGTACTCCACCCATGAAATTGCAACAACTGTAAACCAATTAAGTGCCGGTTTATTAACACTTGGTTTATCTGGAAGAGATTATACTCCAGAGGGAAGTGATAAAATTGCCATCATTAGTTCTAATAGACCTGAGTGGTTAACAGCAGATATGGCTACACAGCAAATTGGTGTTATCTGGGTGCCTGTTTATCCAACTACCAATCCTCTAGAGTTAAAATTTATTTTGAATGATGCATCTGTTCAATACATGTTTGCTAGTAATCAAGAGTTGTATGATAAAGTGATGTCTATTAAGTCAGAAGTACCATGCTTAAAAGAAGTATATACATTCGATCATATTGAAGGTGCAAAACATTGGACAAGTTTATTAAATAAGGATGCTGATTTATTAAATCAAGTAGAAGTCATCAAGAAAGAAATTCCAGTAGATCATGTAGCCACTTTTATTTATACATCTGGTACTACAGGTACACCCAAAGGGGTTATGTTAACTCATAAAAGCATCTATTTCAATTTGCAATCTGGTAAAAAAAGTTTCCCATTCCCAGATCAACCCGAACAAAAAGTATTGAGTTTTTTACCACTCAATCATATTTTTGAAAAAGTAGCTTCTTATATTTATATGTATAGCGGCATGAGTATCTATTATGCCGAAAGCCTTGAAACCATTGGTGAAAATTTAAAAGAAATTAAACCAGATGCATTTTCTACAGTACCAAGATTATTAGAAAAAGTATTCGAAAAAATCATGATCACTGGTGAATCTTTAACAGGCATTAAAAGAAAATTATTTTTCTGGGCAGTTGCATTAGGTGAACAATATGATAATTTGAATCCAGGATCATGGTGGTATCGTACTCAATTAAAACTTGCCAATAAATTAATTTTTGTTAAGTGGAGAGAAGCATTGGGAGGTAATGTAAAGTTTATTGTTACCGGTGGCGCGGCTTGTCAAGTAAAATTATTGCGCATATTTAATGCTGCTCAAATCCCGGTTTATGAAGGCTATGGTCCAACAGAGAATAGCCCTATAATTAGTATTAACCTAAGAACTCCAGGAGGTACCAAGTTTGGAACTGTAGGACATGTGATTAGTGGGGTGGAATACAAGCTAGAAGCGGATGGAGAGATCTGTGTTGCAGGTCCATCTGTAATGAAAGGATATTATAAGCGTCCAGATTTAACAGCAGAAACTATTATTGATGGGTGGTTACATACAGGAGATATAGGAGAAATTATAGATGGTAAATATTTAAAAATTACTGATCGTAAAAAAGAATTATTTAAAACAAGTGGAGGAAAATATGTTGCGCCACAACCTATCGAAAACAAAATGAAAGAAAGTCCTTTCATTGAACAAATTGTTTTAATTGGAGATAATAAAAAATTTGTGAGTGCATTAATTGTTCCAGGTTTTTCAAAATTAAAAGAATGGGCAAAGCAACACGGTATTGAATATACGAGTAATGAAGAAATCATAAAAAATTCTATGGTAATTACTATGATTACTGATATTGTAGACGAATACAATAAATTATTTAATCAAGTAGAACAGGTTAAAAAGTTTACTTTGATACCAAGAGAATTCTCTATAGATAAACAAGAGATGACACCAAAATTAAGTATTAGAAGAAAGAATGTGATTGCGAATTTTGAAAAAGAAATTGAAGCAATGTACATTTAATAAGAATAACTAATTCCAAAAAGAGTCTCCTAAAAGGGACTCTTTTTATTTGTGTAACAAATATTTCTCTTTAATAATTGTCTGTACATCCTTGCCTTGAATACGACTCTCTAACCAAGAGATGATATCCAAGTACATAAAGGCGCGGCTTTCTAATTTATTTTTCTCTAAAGGTCTTAAAGTATCTAATAAGTCTTGGAAAGATTGATTAATCTCGCCACCTGATTGAATTGACTTTCTAATAAAATTGAACAATACTTCTTCCACTGCACCAAGGTTATTCATCTTTGCCATAAAACGATACACCGACTTAGATAAATAATTGACTATTTCCATATTGCCCAATTCATAATGTGCAATTAGGTGTAATAATCTAGCATAACATTGTAAGTCGTCACGCAGATTTAATTTCCAATTAATAATTCTATTCAAGTAGTCAATCGCTTTGTCAGCTTGGCCTGCGCCAAAATACAAACAAGCAATCTTGTAATAGAAAACCAATACCCTATGGCTATCCATATACATTTCAATCTCTTTTAATTTCTCTTCCATGGTAGGGATCATCGCTAGGCCTTCGCTAAAACTTCCTTCTAAAAAGTGTTGATTAATTTTAGCAATGTATAAATAAACGAAAGATTGAATTTTATTATTTTGATTATTAGCTACAATTGGAGTCTCCATCACTTTTTCAAGCATACCAATAGTCTCTTTAAACTTATCTACATATCTTAAATCAAACAAAGAAGTAATTAAATT
>JALRFB010000137.1 GCA_023256555.1 Sediminibacterium sp.
ATTTTAAACAATTCACCAGTTTTATCGAAGATCAAAATTTAACCCCAAAACTTTTGTTGAATACGCATTGTCATTTAGACCATGTTTTTGGAAATAATTTTGTGCATGAAAACTATGGACTAACAGCTCATTTTCATAAAAATGAACAGTTGGTTATAGATAGATTACCTGAAGCAAGTGCTAAATGGGGCATTCCAACAGAAGCATATTCGGGCCCTGTACAATACCTAGAAGCCAATGAAATAATTCATTTTGGCAAAGATCAATTTAAATGCCTTTTTACACCTGGTCACTCACCTGGAAGTCTATGTTTTTACCATGAACTGCAACAATTTATTATTGGTGGAGATTTGATTTTTATGGATGGTGTTGGAAGAACCGATTTGCCAGGTAGCAATCCAACAGATTTGATCAATAGTATTCGCATAGAGATTATTCCTTTAAAAGACGAAGTGATGATCTATTCTGGTCATGGACCGGAGACCAGTTTAGGTAGAGAGAAGGTACACAACCCCTATATCAAACATATTCTTCAGCAACAATCAAGTTAACAATTTGATAATACAGTCATTCTAATATATTGTAAATATTAAGGGTTAATTTTGTAGCACTATGGATAGTAGCCCAATTAAAATATTAATTGCAGACGATGAACCAGATATACTTGAAATAATTGGGTTTCATTTAGCAAAAGCCGGCTACCAAGTGGAGACTGCTAAAGATGGAAGCGAAGCCATTGAAAAAGCAAAACAATTCCAACCAGATTGCATCATATTAGATGTGATGATGCCAAAGAGAACTGGTTTTGAAGTTTGTGAGTACTTAAGATCTAATAAAGAATTTGATAAAACTTTTATAGTACTGCTTACAGCACTAAACGACGAAGCCTCCCATATCAAAGGGCTTGAATTAGGAGGAGATGATTTTGTCAATAAGCCTATCAGTCCAAAAATTTTAGTGAGCAGAATTAGTGCCTTATTTAGAAGAATTCAGCCAACCAATAACGAAAGCAAAATTATTCAAGTCAAAGATTTAATCATTGATGCCGCTCAATATAAGACCACCATTAATGGTCATAGTTTTGTTTTGGCTAAAAAAGAATTTGAATTACTTTACTTATTGGCAGCTCAACCTGGCAGAGTCTTTTTAAGAAATGAAATCTTATCTCAGGTGTGGGGTAATGATGTTATAGTTGGAGATAGAACTATTGATGTACATGTTAGAAAAATTAGAGTGAAATTAGGTATTGACTTAATTACCACCGTGAAGGGTGTGGGTTATAAATTTGACTATTAATAGACCCTCTCCCAAATTGAACATATTTTTCTACCTTCGTTAGCGTTCCCAATCACAGAAGACTCATGTTCAAAGAAAAAAATTTATCCCCCAAACAATTAGCAGCTTTAACAGCCCTTTTGCTTTCTGGCTTAATTGCTTTGAGTGTCTTTGTATGGTTCCCAGATTGGAAAGTTTTATTAGCTTATTTCATTGCATGCTTTATTGCTATTTATTTAATCTTAGACAGAATTTTAGATTTTTTCATTTATAGAAAAATCAAATTGATCTATAAGTTAATCTCTCAAACCAAAGCAACCAAGAGAGAGGAAGCTTATCAGAAATATATTTTGCCTAAAAAAGGCATTGATGAAGTAAGAGAAGATGTAGAGCAATGGGCAGAACAGAAATTTGAAGAAATCAAACAACTTCAATCTAATGAAGAATTTAGAAAAGAATTTCTTCAAAATTTGTCTCACGAAATTAAAACACCCATTTTTTCCATTCAGGGCTATTTAGAAATATTAGCAGACGGTGCAATAGAAGATATTACCATTGCTGACAAATACTTAAAAAAATCTCAAGCAAATGTGCAAAGATTGGTTCAATTAATAAACGACATTGATATCATAACCAATTTAGAAATTAATAAAGAGCCTCTTTTAAAGCAAGATTTTATTATTCAAGATATTATCAAAGACGTAATTAACAACTTGAGTATAAAATTAGAAAAGAAAAATATTCAATTTAATTTTAAAAAGGGTACTGAGGCGCCTATTCATGTTTTTGCAGACAAAAATAAAATTTATCAGGTTCTTTCTAATATTATCACCAATGCTATTAAATATGGTAAACAAGATGGTGAAATTATTGCAAGTATTTATTTATTAGAAGACAAAAAAGTATTGGTGGAAATTAGTGATAATGGAATAGGTATTACTGAAGAACATATTCCAAGACTATTTGAAAGATTCTATAGAACAGATGATGCTAGAAGTAGAGAAGTGGGCGGTACTGGTTTGGGCCTAGCTATTTGTAAACATATTATCGAAGCCCACGGAGAAAGCATTCAAGTAAGAAGTAAAATAAACGTAGGTACCACACTAGGATTTACACTACCTAATAAAGGATAGTATCCTGATTTTTTCGTTTCTTTGTATTCTAAATTTTTTTAATGCAAACTATATTAGTCACAGGAGGTTGTGGATATATTGGCGCTCATACCATTGTGGATTTGATTGAAAATGGTTTTAATGTTATTTCAGTGGATAATCTTTCAAGAGCAACTGATAAATCCCTATTAGGTATTGAAAAAATTACTGGTAAAAAAGTCAAGAACTATACTGTAGACCTGACTGATAAAAAAGCTACAGAAGAAATATTTATAGAAAATCCAGGCATTACCGGGATCATTCATTTTGCTGCTTATAAAGCAGTAGGAGAATCTGTAGAACTTCCACTAGACTATTACGAAAATAATTTATTCTCTTTAGTACACCTTTTACAGATGTCGGTAAAATACCATGTCAAACATTTTATTTTTTCTTCTTCTTGCACTGTTTATGGCAATCCTGATACAACAAGGGTGACAGAAGCTACACCATTACAAACTGCAGCTTCCCCTTACGGGGCTACCAAACAAATGGGTGAAGTGATTGTAAAAGACACTGCATTTACCTATCCTATTTCTGCTATTTTATTAAGGTATTTTAATCCAGTGGGTGCGCATCCAAGCACAGCCATTGGTGAATTACCTATTGGTCGTCCTCAAAATTTAGTGCCAGCGATTACACAAACTGCTATTGGGAAATTACCCAAAATGCAAGTGCATGGAACGGATTATGATACAAGAGACGGATCTTGTATTCGTGATTACATTCATGTTTGCGATATTGCACATGCACATACTTTGGCCTTACAATATTCTATTAAAAACAATCAAGAAAAATCTTGTGAAGTGTTTAATTTAGGAACTGGCAATGGTATTACTGTTTTGGAAGCTATTCAAGCTTTTGAAAAAGTAAGTGGCGTAAAATTAAATTACGAGATTGGACCAAGAAGAGCCGGAGACATTGTGGCGATTTATGCCAACAACGACAAAGCTGTGAAGCAATTAGGCTGGAACTGTAAATATGGTTTAGACGAAATGATGTTGACTGCATGGCAATGGGAACAAAGCCTTGCGAAATAAATTAGTTTTGAACCAACATTTTTTCTGCGTTCTCGGCCATTTGTAATGCCTCAATAAATTCATCTATCTCTCCATTGACTACAGCATCCAAATTGTAAGAAGTG
>JALRFB010000138.1 GCA_023256555.1 Sediminibacterium sp.
ACAAATTAGCAGAAGCTGGTTTTAGTGATATTTTATTTAGTACAAGAACTGCAAATCAAGCATTAAGATATTGGGGAGATGTATTAGAATATATGAAAGGTGGTATAAAGTTAGAAGATTTACCTAAATCATTAAGATCTTCTTCTCTTGCAATCAGAAATATTATTGACAAATATACAAAAGAACTATCACCTATATTAAAAGGTATGAATGTCAAAGATGACATTATAAAAAATATGGGAAGATATTTACATACTTCTTATGAAATATTTAAAAATCCTAAATTTAGAGCAAGTAAAGAAATATATCAAAATGCTATAGATTATTTTATACAATTACAAAAATCATTTAATCCTGGTATATCAAAATCAAATGCAAAATTTGAAGCAACTGCTTTAGTAAATAGAATACTACAAGTAGGTAGAGCAGAAGGCTCTACTCCTGCAGAAATACTAAAAGGCATACCTCTTAACCATAGTGCTAATACACCACCAATAGCGGAGAATGGAATAGCAGAGAAAATCAATAAGCAATGCTTTATATTATTAAATGCAAAAAATAACATGACTAATATTAACAATAAAGCAATAGGAACAGCAATTTGCAACCTGCTTACTGCGTGTTCAAGATTTTCAAATTGACCACCATATTTTACATAATACCCTGCAGGAAATTTAATTTTGGCCTGCACTTTATTTTGTAAATCATTTACAACTGTTTTGACATCTTTTCCTCTTACATTAAAACCTACTACAATTCTTCTAGCAGCATCTTCTCTTTGAATTTGATAAGGACCTTCCTCCATAGAAACTTCAGCTAATTCATATAATGGAACTTGTTTACTATTCCCAATACTCACCATTAGGTTTTTAATAGATTGCCAATCTTTCTTTTGTGTTGGATTTAATTTCACTACTAAATCAAAACGTTTGTCTCCTTCAAAAACCTTTCCAGCAATACCACCCGCATAGGCAGATTGTATCACTTGATTCACTTCTTGTATTGATGCGCCATATTTAGCAATTGCTTCTCTATTGTATTTAATGACTACCTGAGAAATACCAGTTACAGTTTCAATATACAAGTCTTTAGCACCATCAATATTCTTAATTATGGCCCCCATTGCAGCAGCATATTTTGCTAAAGAATCTAGATTCTCACCAAAGATCTTACAAGAAACATCTTGTTTAGACCCAGTCATTAATTCATTAAATCTCATTTGGACCGGAAATTGAAATCCAGTAGCTAAACCTGGTACATGGGCCATTACTTTACTCATTGTATCAGCTAATTGATCAAAGGTTTTTGCAGACACCCATTGTTTTTTATCTTTTAAAATAATCATCAAATCAGCTGCATCCATTGACATTGGATCGGTAGGAATTTCACCTGAACCAATTTTAGTGACCACTTTTTCAATTTCGGGAAAATGATCAATAAGCTGTTTAGAAGCTTTTTGTGTTGCATTTAAAGTGGTATTCAAAGAAGCACCAGAGAGCATTCTAGTATCAACTGCAAAATCTCCTTCTTCTAATTTAGGGATAAACTCACCCCCCAATGTTGTCAAGATATAAATCGATACAAAAAACACAGAGATGGTGATTATTAAAATCTTTTTAGGGATCAATAAAGCTTTCTCTAACAATGGTTGATAGAAAGCCTCCAATTTTTGCATATACTTATCTGTAAGAGATTCTTTTTGAACCCTATTCTTACTTAAAACCCAAGCACTCATCATGGGAACATAGGTCACAGAAAGTATAAATGCACCAATTAATGCAAAAGAAACCGTTTGTGCCATTGGGCCAAACATTTTACCCTCAATACCACTTAATGTTAAAATGGGTAAATACACTATTAAAATAATCATTTGACCAAATGCAGCTGCTCCCATCATTTTATTGGAAATATTAGCCACCACTTCATTCATTTCGGTCTTATCAATTTTATTGATATGTAATGTGGTTTTTGAAGGATGATACAATTGATGCAAGACCGCTTCAACAATAATAACAGCACCGTCCACTAAAAGGCCAAAATCCAAAGCACCTAAACTCATCAAATTCCCACTTACACCAAATAAATTCATTAAGATAAAAGCAAATAGCATGGACAATGGTATTACAGATGCTACCACTAAACCAGCTCTAAGATTACCTAAGAATAAAATCAAAACAAAAATGACGATCAGTGCACCTTCTAATAAATTAGTGGCAACAGTACTAATAGCATTATTGACCATCTTGGTTCTGTCTAAGAAAGGTTCTATCACGACACCTTCTGGTAAAGATTTTTCAATTATGCTGATTTTACTTTTGATCGCTTCAATAACTTTCTTACTATTCTCTCCTTTTAGCATCATTACCACTGCTCCAGCTACTTCGCCATCGGCATTAAAAGCAGTTGCACCAAATCTTGTAGCTTCTCCAAATTTTACTTCAGCAATATCTCTAATCAATAAGGGAATTCCATTGGGTAATGTTTTCACTGGAATTGTTCCAATGTTTTCTAAAGAATTCACCATTCCTTCTGTTCTAATAAACAATACTCCAGGACCATGTTCAATATAAGTTCCACCAGCATTTTGATTATTTTGATTCAATGCAGCAAAAACATCATTTACTGATAAATTATAATTTTTTAAGAGCTCTGTATTTATCTGAACCTGATATTGTTTAACTGCTCCACCAAAACTACTTACATCAGCCACACCTGCTGTACCCAATAATTGTTTACGAACTATCCAATCCTGAATGGTTCTAAGTTCTGTAAGTGTATATTTATTTTCATAACCCTTTTTTGCCCTAACTACATATTGATAAATCTCCCCCAACCCTGTTGTCAATGGACCTAATTCGGGTATCCCCATTCCATCTGGGATTTGAGACTTTACTGTAATTAATCGCTCTGATACCTGATTTCTAGCCCAATAAATATCTACTTTATCATCAAATACTATAGTCACTAAACTCAATCCAAAACGAGAGAAACTTCTTTGCTCAACGATTCCTGGTATATTTCTAGTGGCTTGCTCAATAGGTACAGTGATCAAACGTTCAACATCAGGAGCACCAGCACTGGGAGCAGAAGTAATAATTATTACCTGATTGTTGGTTATATCAGGCACTGCATCAATAGGTAATTTAGAAATAGAATAAATCCCTCCTATCAGCAAAGCAAATAATCCAAGTAATACAATTAATCTATTCTTAATAGAAAATTGAATGATTTTATTTAACATAATTCTTTTTTTCAAAATAATGAACACACTGATCTATATGAGATCAGATTAACAATAAAAAAAGATTATGCTTTTGGAGGCTGGAAAATATTTTCGAGTGCATTAGATAAATGCTTCTCGTCATCAAAAAGTATATAATTTTTCGATTTCCTAAAAACAACCAAAGGGTGTATAGATTGTTTAGGAACAAAAAGACTTACAAAATTTAATAAAGAAATTGTTCTATTCGAAGATTTAAAGGGTAATTGCATGTCTTGTTGATAATCACTATCATAAGTTTGATTAGAGAGATAA
>JALRFB010000139.1 GCA_023256555.1 Sediminibacterium sp.
TGGAAAAGGCTGTACTATGGTTGCTAAAAAGAATAAAGAGGAATAAATAGGAACCACTCTAACAAATGACCCACACATATATTTCAAAACTTCTTTGAAATCTTCTGCCTTTATATTTTCTAAACTTATTTACAATGGATTATTGATGATATTAATGAGCGGTCTAAGCTTATTATTATTCACGATACTTTTAAGTAATCCATTGGAACATGCTTGGCTATTTTTTGGGATAGCTTGCTTAGGAGGTATAAGTTTAAGTTTGGTATTTAGTTTCTTAGCAGCCATTGCTGCAAAAGCTTCACAACCTTCTGCAATTATGGCCATATTGGGCTTCCCATTAATTATACCTCAGTTAATGCTGCTGATGAAAATTGCTAATATTGCATTTTCAGATATTGTACAAAATGGCTTAGGCCAAATGATCAGCTTACTAGCTGGCTTTGATATCATGATCATAGCACTTGCCTACATTCTTTTCCCTTTTCTATGGAAGGATTAAAATTGCAGATGCCTTACTGTTTGTCCGTTATTGATTAATTGTTTCAATGACTGCACTCCAATATGTAAATGCCTTGCAACAAACTCTGCAGTTACTTTAGAATCGCTTGCTTCTGTTTTTACCCCTTCTGGAATCATTGGAGAGTCACTCACTAACAATAATGCACCAGTAGGAATTTTATTAAAGAAACCAACTGTGAAGATGGTGGCAGTTTCCATATCTATTGCGTATGCTCTAATTTTAGTTAGATATTCCTTGAATTGATCATCATGTTCCCAAACTCTTCTATTGGTTGTATATACTGTTCCAGTCCAATAGTCTACATCGTTATCTCTAATTGTAGTTGAAATAGCTTTTTGTAATGCGAAAGCTGGCAATGCCGGTACTTCTGCAGGGAAATAATCATTAGATGTACCCTCTCCTCTTATTGCTGCAATGGGTAAAATTAAATCGCCAATCGTATTTCTTTTTTTCAATCCTCCACATTTACCTAAAAACAAAACAGCTTCTGGTTTGATTGCCGTTAATAAATCCATAATCGTTGCAGCACCCGGACTACCCATACCAAAATTGATGATAGTGATACCGTCTGCAGTAGCACATTGCATTGGCCTATCTCTTCCAATTACTTCTACCTTATTCTGTTCTGCGAACATGTTTACATAATTACTGAAATTGGTCAATAATATATATTTTCCAAACTGATCTAAACTAGCCCCAGTATATCTAGGCAACCAATTGTCTACTATTTCTTGTTTAGTTTTCATATTCGAGTGCTTATCTTTGAATGAAGTTAATATATAAAATTACAAATTTTACACGACTTACAAATGATCTCTATCAACTATCCAAAATATCCCTTTAAAATTCAGAAAGAAGCAGGTAAAGACTGCATTTTTGATCCATTAAGGAAAGCATGGATAGTGCTTACTCCTGAAGAATGGGTTAGGCAAAATTTTATACAGTATTTGATTCAAGTAAAGCAATATCCTGCACCTTTAATAGCCATTGAAAAAACAATTCAATTAGGCGAATTAAAAAAGCGATTTGATATTGTAGTGTATAAAGAAGACAAGCCCTGGATGCTGATTGAATGCAAAGAAGCGAATGTAACTATCTCAGAAAAAACATTGGAACAGATTTTACAATACCAGCAAATTATTGAAGCTGCATTCTTAGTCATGACTAATGGCCATAATACCTATGGTGCACAAATAAAAACGGGGAAACTGCATTATTTGCAAAGTCTCCCCGATTATAAAAATTGATTGAGTATCTATTAAGGGAAGATACCTAATTCAGCATAAGAAGTACCCACTTTATCAATTGCACAAACATATGCTGCTGTTCTCATATCTGGAATAGATGGATTATCTTTCCAAATTTGCATAATCTCTCTAGTTGCTGTGATCATTGTTTCTTCCAAACCACTATGCACTAAATCAATTTCATCAGGACCATGTGCAATAATATTCTTTTCTGATTCAGTTACCTTTTTACCAGTTAACTCTTCAATTTGATTTAAGATATTGATATTCGCATTTTCTGTGAAACGCTTTTCTAATCTACCATATCTAACATGGCTTAAATTCTTTAACCACTCAAAATAAGAAACAGTTACACCACCTGCATTTAAATACATATCAGGAATAACCAAGATGCCTCTCTTTGCAAAAATCTCATCTGCTTCTGGAGTTAAAGGACCATTTGCAGCTTCTCCAATAATTTTTGCTTTGATTTTTGGTGCATTGTTTGCATCAATTACATTTTCTAATGCAGCAGGAATTAAAATATCACATGCTAATTCTAAAGCGTCACTACTCTTCTCAATATTTGTTGCACCTGGGAAATTCAAAATACTTCCAGTAGCTTTTCTATGTTGAAATACTTCTTCTTCGTTCAAACCATTCTCATTATAGATAGCTCCTTCGTATTCGGCAATGGCAATAACTTTCGCTCCATGTTCTCTGAAGAATTTTGCAGAATAATAACCCACATTACCCAAACCTTGAACAATTACTTTTTTATTCTGAATACCTACCTCTAAACCTTGTTTTTTCATTACATCTGGCATTTGACATACTTCTCTAACACCATAGAAAACGCCTAAACCTGTGGCTTCTTTTCTACCTCTAACACCACCTAATGAAATGGGCTTACCAGTTACACAACCAGCAGCATCAATTTCACCTGGCTTCAAAGATTGATAAGTATCTACAATCCATGCCATTTCTCTTTCCCCGGTTCCATAGTCTGGCGCAGGCACATCAATACCAGGACCAATAAAGTTTTTCTTTACTAATTCTGCAGTATATCTTCTTGTAATTTTCTCTAATTCATATGCGCTTAAACTACGAGGGCTAATTTTAATACCTCCTTTAGCACCACCAAAAGGCACATTCACAATCGCACATTTATAGGTCATTAATGCAGCCAATGCCATTACCTCATCTTGGTTCACTGCTAAGCTAAAACGTATACCACCTTTACAAGGTGATTTATGTTGAGAGTGTTGAATTCTATATGCTTCAATCACTTCAATTCTTCCATCATCCATTTTTACAGGGAAACGCATGCTATAAATACTATTACATGCTTTGATTTGTTCTAAAATACCTTTCTCCCATTTAGTGAACTTAGACGCTTTGTCAAAACTTTTCTCAACACTCTCAAAAAAGCTATACTCATTATTTACTGACATAAAACTTAGTTTAAAATTATTTTTCTAGATTAGTTATTTTTTTATCAATATTGGCTACATATATAAATAGTCCTATTAATATGATTGACACTATAGTCATTACTAAGAAAATTTTTCCGTTCTGCACCATGAATCCATTGTTTTGTGTTGCTTGTAATAATTGAATCATAAGTTTAATTTTATTGATTTATAACAACCCTTCTTTTTTGTATTTAATAATTTGATAACGTATTTGTAACGTACTTATCCAAACACCTAATAATGTCCATCCAATTACTGCAGGATAAAAAACGGTGCGCATACTAGCAGTCATATCTTTTCCATTAATGCCTG
>JALRFB010000013.1 GCA_023256555.1 Sediminibacterium sp.
AAGAAAATTTGACCATCAGTAATGGAAATAACGTTTGTTGGGATATACGCAGAAACGTCTCCAGCCTGTGTTTCAATAACTGGAAGAGCTGTTAACGATCCACTTCCTAAAGCATCAGACATTTTCGCAGCACGCTCTAATAAACGGCTATGTAAGTAGAATACGTCACCAGGATATGCTTCACGACCTGGAGGTCTTCTTAATAATAATGAAACCTCACGATAAGCTACTGCTTGTTTTGACAAGTCATCAAAAACAATCAATGCAGGCTTACCACAATCACGGAAGAATTCTCCCACAGCCGCACCGGCAAAAGGTGCATAGAATTGTTGAGGAGCTGGATCCGAAGCAGAAGCTGCAACGATTGTTGTATAAGCCATCGCACCATTCTCTTCTAAAGTCTTCATTACACCTGCAATGGTAGATGCTTTCTGACCGATTGCAACATATATACAATACACTGGTTGACCAGCATCGTAGAATTCTTTTTGATTGATAATAGTGTCAATACAAATTGCTGTTTTACCAGTTTGACGGTCACCAATTACCAATTCACGTTGTCCACGACCAATTGGAATCATCGCATCAATAGCTTTGATACCAGTTTGTAATGGCTCTTTTACAGGTTCACGGAAAATTACCCCTGGTGCTTTACGCTCCAATGGCATTTCATACAATTCACCTTTAATTGGACCTTTACCATCAATAGGTTCGCCCAACATATTAATTACACGGCCTACTAACCCATCTCCTACTTTAATAGAAGCAATTTGACCTGTTCTTTTTACTTTGTCTCCTTCTTTAATAGCCTTGCTATCACCCATCATTACCACACCCACATTATCTTCCTCTAAGTTTAAGGCTATGGCTTTAATTCCATTCTCAAACTCAACCAACTCTCCACTGCTAACGCCATTTAGTCCATATACACGAGCAATACCATCACCCACTTGTAATACGGTTCCCACTTCTTCCAAATCAGCCGAAGCATTGAAATTACTCAATTGCTGTCTTAGTATCGCTGATATTTCATCAGGTTTAATGTCCGCCATAACTGTCTATTTTAATGTAATTGTTATTTTATTTTACTTATAAATTCGTTGTTCAAAAATTGCTTCTTGATATCTCTTAAATCTCTAGCAACACTTGCATCTAATAAGTTGTTGTTAAACTCCAAAACAAAACCACCTATTAAGCTTTCATCTGTTTTAGTAGTTAACTCGACAGAGCCAAATTGAGTTTCTGCTTTCACTTTTTGCTCTATTGACTTCTTTACTTCTTCACTTATTTCAATAGCTGTTGTTAAAGAAACTTGATGTATTCCTTTCAGTTGATTAAATTGTTCAATAAAAGCATTCGCCATTTCTGGTAAATCTGTTTCTCTACCTTTCTTTACTAAAAGAACAGTAAAAGAATTCGTTAACAAACTCACTTTATCTTTTGTAATTGCATTGATAATGCTATTTTTCTGATCTGCTTTTATGATTGGGCTGCGTAAGACATTTACAAAATCTTGATTTGATTTGCATATTGCTTGAATGAATTTCATATCAGCATATACGGTCTCTAATTGATTTTGCTCAGCGGCTAAATCAATTAAACTCTTTGCATATCTACTTGCTAAACGTACGTTGGACATGGTTTTCTAGTTTAGTTTAACTCCATCAGCCAATTGCTTAATATAAGCTTCTTGTTCTGCCTTATTTGACAACTCTTTTCTTAATACTTTTTCAGCTACATCTATCACTAGTGCCCCTACTTGATTTTTTACATCAGTAATAGCTGCATTTTTTTGTTGATGAATAGCCATTTGAGCATCTGCTAAAATTCTGTCGTATTCTGACTTTGCTTTTTCTTTTGCTTCATTCACCATTTTCTCAGAAGCTTCTTTTGCTTCTTTAATGATGATTGCTCTTTCTTCTCTTGCTTTTGCCAACAACACTTCATTCTCATTTTGCATTGCAGTAATCTCAGCTTTCATCTTATCCGCTTTTAACAAAGCTTCTGAAATTCCTGATTCACGCTCATTGATCGCTTTTAACATTGGTTTCCAAGCAAACTTTCCTAATACTATTAAAAGCACTAAAAAAGCAATAGTGTTCCAAAACACTAAACCAATATCAGGCAGTACCAAAGGATTAATTTCTAATAACATAGTTTTATATTAACTCATGAATAAATTTTCAATTAAAAAATTAAAGGCCTTTCGCCCTGTGCTTGGGCCTTTAATTTATTTGAAATCCCTAAGCTAGATTATCCGTTACCCAATAAGGCAACAACCACTGCGAATAAGGCAACAGCCTCTACGAATGCAGCAGCAACAATCATGTTAGAACGGATTTCGTTAGCAGCTTCTGGCTGACGAGCAATACCTTCAACAGCACCTTTACCAATCTGACCGATACCAATTCCGGCACCGATAGCAGCTAAACCAGCGCCGATTGCGGCAACACTTCCTACTACCATTTTTTTACGTTTTAATTGTTATTGAAAAATCTTTATTTAAAATTTTATTAATGATGTGCAGCTTCATGTGATTCATGGTGATGCTCTTCTGTTGCCATTCCAATATACATTGCAGCCAACATGGTGAAAATGAAAGCTTGTAAAAAAGCTACCAATAATTCAATCATGCCAATAAAGACAGCAAATGGAACTGCAATAGCAGAAGCAAAAACCGTTTTGAATATGAAGATTAAACAAATCAAACTTAATACAAGGATGTGACCAGCAGTAATGTTCGCGAATAATCGAATCATTAATGAAATTGGTTTTGTAAATACACCAATTAATTCAATTGGAGCTAAAAAAAGCTTCATGCTCCAATGCATACCTGGCATCCAAAAAATATGCTCCCAATAACTTTTGTTCGCATTTAAGTTTACGACAATAAATACACAAACAGCCAAAGTCATAGTGAAAGCAATATTGCCACTCACGTTAGCTCCACCGGGGAAGAAAGGAATCAATCCTAAAAAATTATTTGTCAGAATCAAAAAGAAAATGGTCAATAAAAAAGGCATATACTTTCCAGCCTTTTTTGCGCCAATATTAGGAATAGCCACTTCATCACGAACAAATAACACAATTGGCTCCATTAAAGATTGTACACCTTTTGGTGCAGACTTTATACCTGTTCTCTTATATGCATTTGCAGCAGATAATAGCACTAACAATAAAATAATTACTGAAATAAATAAACTTGCCACATTTTTTGTGATAGAGAAATCCCAAAGCTGCTTACTTGCTGCAGCATCTATATTTCCATTCGCATCGACAATTTTAGTTTTGCCTTCAATTAATTTGTAATCGAAATTTCCATGATACACTACTGGTTCATGATGCTCATCAACAAATTTTTCAGATGAAAAAAACTCAAGACCTTTTGAAGTATATAAAATTACAGGTAAATGAATAGAAGTATGACCCCATAAATGCCAGCTATGATCATCTTTGATATGCTCTAAAATAGTTTCTGTAACATTAAAATCACCTTCTTTTTTTGCTTCATGCGACACAGCAGCTTCAGCAGTTGCTACTGCATGATTGGTATCCGCTACAACAGGATTTTCATTAGCCATTACAGCTGTTGAAAATAAGATGGCCACAAGGCTCAAACTCACTACCAGTAAAGATTTAAAACGATTTAAGTACATACCTATCTCAAAATTTGCGGCAAAGATAGGAATAAAGTTCTTGAAAAGTCTTAATTCTTAATAGAAATTGAATAAGTGAATAAAAAAAATTATACCTTATTTAACTATTTGATTATCTGATTATTATGATTTTACAGATCGGCTTTCAGAAGCAATTTGCATCTCGATTAAATTGGCATAAAATCCCCCTTTTTCCAATAGTTCTTTATGGCTGCCCATTTCTTTAATTTCCCCTTTGTCTAAGACTATAATTGTGTCTGCTTTTCTGATGGTAGACAATCTATGTGCTATGACTACCGAGGTTCTACCTTTTATAAGCGTATCAATGGCTTTTTCGATCATTTGCTCACTTTCTGTATCAATGGAAGAAGTCGCTTCATCTAGGATTAAAATAGACGGATCATATAAAAGAGCTCTAATAAAGCTCAATAATTGTCTTTGACCTAAACTCAGTGTAGCCCCACGCTCCATCACCTGATAATCATAACCTCCTGGTAATTGCATAATAAATTCATGCATACCAATCATTTTTGCAGCTTCAACTACTTTATCCATTGAAATTTGCGGATTTCTTAAAGTGATATTGTCCACAATAGAACCAGAAAATAAAAACACATCTTGAAGTACCACTCCAATAGCAGTTCTTAAAGTATTCAATGAATACGCTTCCAATGGCTGATTGTCTAATAATATCTGGCCATTCTGATATGGATATAATCTATTCAAAATACTGATGATGGATGTTTTACCACTTCCAGTATGTCCCACTAATGCAATTGTTTTTCCTGCATCTACTTTAAAACTCACGTCTTTCAATACCCAAGTAGGAGGATCATAAGCAAATTGAACATTTTTAAATTCTATAGACCCTTGAATTTTTGGAGATGCATAATTCCCATTATTTAAAGTCACATCTTCATTATCTAATACTTTAAACACTCTTTCTGCAGCCACCATGCCCATTTGCAATACATTGAACTTGTCAGCAATCATTCTTAGTGGTCTAAATATCTGGTTCAGAAACAAAACAAAAGCCACTAATAAACCTGCATCCAAAGAACGATCCGCTACCCACCAGACAATCAATCCAATACTCAATGCTAATACTACTTCCACTACTGGAAAAAAAACAGAGTAAGCGAAAATGGCTTTGATATTTGCTGCTCTGTGTTGTTGATTGATTTTTTCAAATTTTTGCATTTCTCTTTCTTCAGCTGCAAAAGCTTGTACCACTTGCATTCCGGAAATATGTTCTTGTACAAATGCATTTAGAGATGCCACTGCATTTCTGACCTGAATAAAACTTTTATTAACACTCTCTTTGAAAAAGTAAGTAGCAATTAACATAATTGGGAAAGGCACCAAACAAATCAATGTCAATTTCCAATTAATAAAAAACATCGTTGTTAAAGTAACAACAATGGTTAACAAATCTGCTAAGATGGGTATTAGTCCATCTGAAAAAATATCATTAATACTTTCAATATCATTGATAGTTCTTGTAGTGAGTGTACCAATGGGCGTTTTATCAAATTGACGCATTTCCCATAACATGATTTTCTCATACACTTGATTTCTTAAATCTCTAATCACTTGTTGACCCAACCATGCCATTCCAAAAGTGAAAAGAAATCTTAAAAAAGTTTCTACAATAATAAAAGCTACCTGAAAAATAGTGAGCGCTAAAATAAGTTGTAAAGCAGAGGAAAAAGCATTGGATGGTAATACCCAATGTAACCAAGTGGGCAAGATAGTTGATTTGCCAATGGCCGTATTGACAGTTACTTGAATAATATAAGGTCTTATGGGTGTTGTAAAGGCCAAAAAAATTGCTAAAACCAGATTTCCCAAAAAAATAAATCGATAAGGCCTTACAAAAGAGAACACTCTAGAAAGTAGTGCTGCTTTAAATATTTTCTTAGTGGGTGTATCTGACATAAGTCCTCAAAGTTACACTCATTTTTACGTATTTTCGTAGACCAATGGATAATCTAGAAAACGATATTAATGCAGTGATAAAAAGCTGGGATTTAGATGAAGAACAAGAAAAAAAAGAAATTGTTCGACATTATCGTGCCCTTTTAAGGTCATTAAAGACAAAATTAAAAAAGGGTGACAAAGAATTATTGAGAGCTGCTTTTGAAATGGCTGCCAATGCGCACAAAACAATGCGTAGAAAAAGTGGAGAGCCCTATATCCTTCATCCTATTGCAGTAGCCATGATTTGTGTAGAAGAAATTGGATTAGGTGTTAGAAGTACTATATGCGCATTACTACATGACACAGTAGAAGATACTGATATCACATTGGAGGATATTAAAAATGAGTTTGGAAATGAGATTGCTAAAATAGTAGATGGGTTAACAAAGATTTCTACTGTAATGACAACCAACAGTAGTCAACAAGCAGAAAATTTCAAGAAAATTTTATTGACTTTAACGGATGATCCAAGGGTTATTCTTATTAAGCTGGCCGATAGGTTACATAATATGAGAACCATGGATTCAATGAAGCAAGAGAAACAATTAAAAATTGCTTCAGAAACCATCTGGGTATATTCTCCATTGGCACATAGAATGGGGCTTTACAATATTAAGACAGAGTTGGAGGATCTGTCTATGAAATATTTAGAGCCAGATAAGTATAAAGAGATTGCCAGAAAATTAGCAGAAACAAAAAGAGAGCGTACTAAATATATCAATGAATTTATCAGGCCTTTAAAAGATAAATTAGCACAGACCAATTACTCAACAGAAATTTATGGTCGACCAAAAAGCATTCACTCTATTTGGAATAAAATAAAAAAGAAAGGAGTTAGTTTCGAAGAGGTATATGATTTATTTGCCATCAGGGTAATTATTGATGTCCCCTTGGAAATAGAAAAAGAAGCATGCTGGAAAGTATACTCTTTAATAACAGACGAATACCTACCCTCCCCAGAAAGATTAAGAGACTGGTTAAGTAACCCTAAAAGCAATGGCTATGAAGCATTGCATACAACCGTAATGGGTCCTCAAGGTAAATGGGTGGAAGTACAAATCCGAACAAAAAGAATGAATGAAATTGCTGAGAAGGGTTTGGCAGCACATTTTAAATACAAAGAAGGCACAAGTTCTGAAGATAGATTCGACAAATGGTTTGTCCAAATTAGGGAAGCTTTAGGCAATCAACAAGAAGACGGCGTAGATTTCTTACAAGATTTTAAAACCTCATTTTTAGCAGAAGAAATATATGTGTATACTCCAAAGGGAGAAGTGAAAATGTTGCCAACCAATAGTTCAGCATTAGACTTTGCCTTTTATATTCATACTGCCATTGGTTCCAAATGTATTGGAGCAAAAGTTAATCATAAGTTGGTGCCTATTGGTCACTCATTGAGAAGTGGAGATCAGATCGAAATTATCACCAGCAATAAACAAAAGCCCAGTGAAGATTGGTTAAACTTAGTGGTTACAGCAAAGGCCAAAAACAGTATTAAAGATGCCCTTAGAGAAGAAAAAAAATCTATTGCAGAAGAAGGCAAATATACCTTACAAAGAAAATTAGAAAGTATTGGTGCTGCATACAATCCATACAATATTGATCAACTAGTTGTTTATTATAAATTACCCAGTCAACTAGATTTGCATTATAATATTGCTATCAAGAAAAATGATCTAAAAGACCTTAAATTATTTCAAGTTATTGGAGATAAGATAGAAGCACCTAAACCAATCCAAACTTCAAACGAAAATGAGTCAGCTGTTTACGACCCAACACAAAAGACCTATTCTAAAAAAGATTCTGAATTAATCATCTTTGGCGAGTCGAGTGATAAGATTCAATATAGTTTAGGTAAATGTTGCAACCCTATTCCAGGAGATGATGTATTTGGTTTTGTAAGTACGGGGAAAGGATTAATTATACATAGAACCAACTGTCCAAATGCAACACAATTATTGGCTAACTATGGACACAGAGTAGTAAAGACCAAATGGGCTAAAAATAAAGAAATTTCTTTCCTAACAGGCCTTCGTATTGTGGGATTGGACGATGTGGGTGTTGTAAATAAAATTACTAACATTATCAGCGGAGAATTGAAGATCAATATTGCAGCTTTGACCATCGAATCCAAGGAGGGACTGTTCCAGGGGACGATCAAAGTATATGTACATGACAAAGACGAATTGGAAATACTTGTGGATAAAATAAAATCTTTAAATGGAATTCAGCGAGTAGATAGATTTGATACCGAGAGCGTGTAAAAAAAACATATTTTTGCTACTCAAATACAAAATCATGGTAGATGTAATTTTAGGCCTACAATGGGGCGATGAAGGGAAGGGAAAAATAGTAGATTATTTTGCTCCTAATTATGATGTTATCGCAAGGTTTCAAGGCGGACCTAATGCAGGTCATACCTTATATGTAAATGGCACTAAAATGGTGTTGCACCAAATACCTTCTGGTATTTTTCACCAAGACAAGATTAATATTATAGGAAATGGAGTGGTATTGGATCCTGTGACTTTGAAAAAAGAATGTGATGCAGTGGCGACAATGGGCGTGGACGTAAAAAAGAATTTATTTATTTCTGAACGTACCAATATCATCATCCCTTCACATAGAGCATTGGACAAAGCTTCTGAATTAGCAAAGGGAGAAGCGAAGATTGGTTCTACCTTAAAAGGTATTGGACCAGCTTATATGGACAAGACAGGTAGAAATGCATTGAGAGTGGGTGATTTGTTGGATAAGAAATTTATCAGCAAATACATTGCTTTAAGAATGAAGCATCAGAAGATCTTAGATAGTTATAACTTCAATGAAGATATTTCTGAAATGGAATCGGAGTTTTTCGAAGCCATTGAGTTCTTAAAAACATTGAACATTATTAATTGTGAGTACTTTATCAATGATCAAATTTCAAAAGGTAAAAAAGTATTAGCAGAAGGTGCCCAAGGATCTATGTTAGATATCGATTTTGGAACCTTCCCATTTGTTACTTCTTCAAATACCATCTCCGCTGGCGTATGTACTGGATTGGGTATTTCTCCGAAACAAATTGGAGAAGTGTTTGGTATAACAAAAGCATATTGTACTCGTGTTGGTAGTGGCCCATTCCCTACTGAATTATTTGACGAAAAAGGAGAAGAATTAAGGAAAATTGGATCTGAATTTGGAGCTACTACTGGAAGACCGCGTAGATGTGGATGGATCGACTTAGTAGCATTAAAATATACCTGCATGATTAATGGTGTAACGCAGATTATTATGACCAAGGCAGATATTTTGGATTCTTTCAAAGAATTAGAGCTTGGAATAGCTTATGAAATGGAAGGGAAACAAATAGATTTTGTTCCATTTCAATTAGTTGGAACACCTGTAAAACCTATTTGGAAAAAAATGACAGGCTGGAATCTGGATTCAAGTAAGATGAAAAAAGCAGAAGAGATTCCTGCTACGATGAAAACATATATAGAATTTATTAATAGTTATTTAGGAGTTGAAGTTAAATATGTATCCAATGGTCCTGGAAGAGACCAAATCATACACTTATAATTTGATAAAAAAAAGCATAATTTTTTTTGGTAAATAAAGAAATGATTTGAAATTTTACGTTGTAATATTGAAAGACCTATGGCATTGAAAACAGAAAAAGCAAAAAAGTCCGCAACCAAAAAATCAAAATTTGATGCAGCGGAAAAAGTGAGTCCAAAAGCTTCTAAGAAAAAAGCTGTTGATGATGATGAAGACGACGATTTTGATGAAGAAGTAGATGATGATTGGGGAAAGGCTGATGAAGAGGACGATAGCTGGGATCCAGACTTTGATGAATTTGATATACCAAAAAGCAAGACACCTAAAAAAGCAGGGAAAGGGAAAAAGGGGAAATCTGATGAAGAAGATGATCTTGGATTAGACGATGACCTTGGTTTAGATGACGACGATTTATTCGGAGAAAAAGACGATGATTTTGATGACGATTTTTAGTCTTTAATTCAATTGATATAAAGCATTCAAAGAGGCCTGTAAAATTTCATTTTTACGGGCCTCAAATTTTTCTAGCATTCCCTTTGGCAATTTGAGTTCATAAGATTTACCTGTTGCCAATACCTTATTCATTCCAGGGTTATCTTGGCGAAGTTGATTGATATCTAAGATTAATATTGCTGCGATGCTTTCCAGGGAATATCTTCCATTAATTACTACTGCATCAAATTGCTTTTCCAATTTCAATTTTTGTTCCTTGTTCATTTTAACTATTCCTTCCCTTGTTTGTAAGGGCTGAAAATGTTCTGTTTCAAAAACATACTGTGTCGCAATGAATTTTTTTACATGATTACGTGTCTCTAAGGGCAATTCATATTGAATATCCCAAAAATCCTTACTCCCTTTTTTCTTCATAGCTTGTCTTACTCTTCCAGCACCTCCATTATATGCAGCAACAACCAATAACCAATCCCCAAATTCTGCGAAAGATTCTCTTAAAATGGTAGCTGCAGCTTTGGTACTTTTTTCATAATCTGTACGCTCGTCCACCGGACTTAATTTTAAACCCAATCTTTTTGCTTCTTCCGGCATAATTTGCCAAGGACCCACTGCTCCAGCCCAAGACACCACTCCAGCATCCAAACTACTTTCAATCACACTTAAATATTTTAATGTTGTGGGAACTCCATTCGCAATTAATATTTGATCGTATAAATTAAAATAAGGTTTCGCCCAGGTCTTCATCTTTTGAAGCGCTGGCCCTTGTTTCTCCATATAAGATTGAATAAAATTGACCGCCTTGGGATTTAATTGGTATTGCAAATTATCAGAAGAAGTATTATTTGAACTTATAACAGTAAATAAGCTAGTGAACCCTACCCTGTCCAAAGAGTCATTTTGAGCAGTTGTTTCTTGAACAATAAAAAAAGAAAATAGTAAACAAAATAGATAAATGCGCATACGCAAAATTAAGCTTTCATCATTTGTTTTGAAAATTGCAATAAAGCAGTTTCATTAAATGATTGACTCATTACTTGTAATCCGAATGGCATACCATTACTATGTTTAAATAGTGGGATAGAAATGGCTGGTATGCCCACCAGATTAGCATACACCGTATAGATATCAGCTAAGAACATTTCTGTTGCAGAATGTTGATGACCTCCAATTTTAAATGCTGTAGAAGGCACAGTTGGAGAGACTAATAAATCGTAGTCTTTGAATACCTTATTGGTTAAATCCACCAATTGTTGTCTCACTTGTTGCGCTTTAGTAAAATAAGCATCAAAATATCCAGCGCTTAAAACAAAAGTTCCTAATAAAATTCTTCTTTGCACTTCTTCACCAAATCCTTCTGTTCTACTTAACTTATATAACTCCGTTAAATCATCTAAAGATGTTGATGTTCTGTGTCCAAAACGAATGCCATCGAATCTTGATAAATTACTACTTGCTTCGGCAGTAGTTAATACATAATAAGTAGGAACGAGATAGGCAAGTAAAGAAAAATCAACAGCTTCTACTATATACCCTTCCGATTGTAAAGACTCCAAAAAAGCAAGGGTTTGGCTCTTGATTTCCGGATCCAAACCTGGATGCTCCAAAGTCTCTTTGAAATAAGCAATTTTCTTGGGGCTATTTAAAGAGGTCAATTCTTTAGTAAATGCAGGTACTGGTTTATCTGAAACCGTGCTATCAAAATTATCTGCACCAGCAATCACTTCTAAAACCAAAGCAGCATCTTCAATTGTTTTGGAGAAGATCCCTATTTGATCAAAAGAAGAAGCATAAGCAATTAAGCCATATCTAGAAATCATACCATAGCTAGGCTTTAAACCTACTACACCACAAAAATCTGCAGGCTGTCTTACTGAACCGCCAGTATCTGAGCCAAGACTAACCATACATAAATTGGCTTGTACAGCTACTGCAGAGCCACCTGAAGATCCTCCAGGTACCAAAGTCTTATCCAATGCATTCTTCAC
>JALRFB010000140.1 GCA_023256555.1 Sediminibacterium sp.
ATTACAGCTGTGGTTCTTTTAACGTTTTCACCTAATGCAAATTTGATAAACGGATCTGCTCCAGCAAACTTGATGCCCTCATCTGTTGCACCCCAACGTAATTTCATTAATTGAGTTTGACCACCAATAGTGTTGGCACTACCATGTAAAATATGAGAAGTAGTCACACCACCGCTTAACTGGCGATAGATATTAATATCTTCTGGATTCATATTGTCTCCAATTCTAACTTCAGAAGTTACAGATTGTGCTCCTTCATTTATAGACATTGCAGCGATATGAGAATGCTCGTCGATAATACCTGGTGTTAAATGTTTTCCAGTACCATCAATTACTCTTGCACCAGCTTCAGAAATATCTTTTCCAATTTTTGCAATTTTACCTGCTTTTAATAAAACATCTGTATTCGCTAAACGACCATCTTTTTCGTTGGTCCAAACTGTAGCATTTTTAATTAAGATGGTTTCTTGTTGAGGAATGGTTTCATTACCTAATCCTGCAAATGGATAAGTAATGGTTGAAACAAATTTATTTGCTTTAACAGAGTCTGTTGCTTTTTTGGTTTCTGCAACAGCAGTTAAAGGACCAACTAAATTGGCAGTCCAACTAACTTTATTTCCTTTTGCATCTAATCCTAAGCCAGACCAACTATTTCCTACAACAGCTCCACCCAAACGAATAGTCTCTGCCATGCGACCCTTTTTCTCTGGGAAGCTAATTTTTACAATCGCATCAGCAATAGTAATTTTTGCCATCAATGTATCTGCACCAATAATAGAAGCAGATAAATCTTTCTTCACTTCTATTGTATAGTTTGTAGTAGCACCAGCGTTGTTTACTACTAAACTGTATTTACCAGCATAGTTGTTCCACTCGTTGGCATTAACATCATATTTATTTCCTTGAATCCAGTTTTCAATAATTTTTGCATTGCTATTGAAAATGGGTTCTGTAGTAATAATGAAGTTGGCTAATTTACCCGCATCCAAAGAACCCACTTGATCATATACTCCTAAAATAGTAGCAGGTGTTTTAGTAATTGCTTCTAAAGCTTTTGATTCAGACAAACCATATTGCACCGCTTTTCTAAGGTTTGATAAGAATTGCTTGCCATCTTTCATATCAGAAGAAGTAATAGAAAAATTAATACCCGCTTTTTCAAAAGCTGCAGGATTGGTTGGCGCCAATTCCCAGTGCTTCATATCTGCTAAAGAAACAAAGCGTGCATCGTTTGGATCTTCTACATCTAATGCTGCAGGAAAATCAATACCCAAAATATAGGTTGCTTTTGTTTTCGCTAATTCATCAATTCTTTGGTATCCATTATCAGCACCTCTAATAATATATTGTGTACCGAATTCTTTTGCAATTCTATCCGCTCTTAATGCAGACCATTTATCGTCTGCCACAAAAATTTGAGGCAAAGCCGCGTTCGCATTAAAAGATTCTAAAGATAAATTCACTCCTTCGCCTGCTGGTTTTGTTGCATACCATTTTGCGTCTAAATATGTTTGACGAAGTAATGCAATGCTTCCCATTAAACTACTTGGATAAGATTGTGTAGAAGTTCCTTTATCAAAAGAGAAAACCTGTGCAGCTTTTGTTTTTAAAATGGCGTTGTTTTCGTTGGTGCCTGCTAATGTTACCACTGCAGCTGTTCCACGAACTATACCATCTTTCACATGAGTCAATACGGTACCAAAACCATTGTTTCTATAAGAACTAGCAACCGCTTCGTCTAAAGTAAATCCATCTACTGCGTTTACTTCTGGCTTAACCGCTTGGTTCCAGTTATATGCTCCAGGCTTATTAGACAAGAACTGTCCCGGTGCACCAAAATTAAATCCAGTGTTTGTTCTCTTTGGTGTACCTGCGCCATAATCGGTTAATGGATCTACAAAACTTGGATAGATATACTTACCACCACAGTCCACCACTACAGCGTCTTTAGGTACTTCGATACCCACGCCCACTGCAACAATTTTTCCTTGCTTAATAACAAGTGTTGCTTTCTCCATTTTTGTAATTGCATTTTGTACAATGGTAGCATTTGTAAATGCATAACTACCCGATCTTACATCTCTCACACCATTAACAGGGAAAGACTCCTGCGCAAAGGCAGCAGCTCCAGTAATGAGTAAAAGAAGGGATAAAAAAATCCTCTTCATACGCGATAATTTTTGTTTAGAATTTTACTTAAAGAATGATTCTAAAGCTAATGAATTATGCGTTTATAAAAGAGTGAATTTTCGATTTTTTGATAAATGGTTATCTGCCCATAAAGACCATCAATATTTGTATATCACTTGGGTTTACCCCGCTAATACGACTAGCTTGTCCCAGTGTAAGTGGTCTTATTTTTTTGAATTTTTGAAGCGCCTCAATAGATAGCGCAGAAACCTTATCGTAATCAAAATTGTCTGGAATTAATTGATTTTCTAAGGTGGCCATTCTGTCTACTATCTCTTTTTCTTTTTCTATATAGCGCTCATACTTCACCTGAATTTCTGCTTGTTCAATAAACTCCATTTCTTGATGAACCAGTTTTTCATTTAAAGCTTCGCTGTTTGCTAATATTTGTTGTAAACTAATATTGGGACGCAATACTAATTTCGCGGCTTTTTGTTTTTCGATTAATGGCGCAGATTCAATCTCAGTTAAAAATGCGTTTATTTCATCTGGCTCTATAGAATGTGTATTTAAAATTTGTCTTATCTCTGCAACGTTTTGTTGTTTCTCTTCAACACGACGCATTCTTGTATCGCTTGCTAGTCCTACTTTGTAGCTTAGTTCGGTTAATCTTAAATCAGCATTATCCTGTCTTAGTAATGTTCTAAACTCTGCTCTTGATGTAAACATTCTGTATGGCTCGTTCGTTCCTTTTCCAATCAAATCATCAATCAATACACCAATATAAGCATCGCTTCTTTGTAAGATCAATGGTTCTTTGTGTGTAATTTTTAAATGAGCATTCATGCCTGCCATTAATCCTTGACAAGCCGCTTCTTCATATCCAGTAGTGCCATTAATTTGACCGGCAAAAAATAAATTTTCAATTGCTTTTGTTTCGAGGGTATATTTTAATTGTGTGGGCTGGAAGAAATCATATTCGATAGCATAACCCGGTCTAAACATTCTAGCGTGCTCAAAACCAGGAACCCTACGAAGTGCTTCGTATTGTACTTCTTCTGGTAAGCTTGTGCTAAACCCATTGACATATATCTCCACCGTATTCCATCCTTCTGGCTCAACAAATAATTGATGGCGCTCTCTGTCGGCGAATCTATTTATTTTATCTTCAATACTTGGACAATATCTAGGACCAACGCCCTCAATTCTACCAGCATACATGGGACTTCTATCAAAACCCGTCTTTAAAATATCGTGTACAACAGGATCTGTATAAGTTATAAAGCAAGATCTTTGGTCTTCTGCCTTTACTCTTGGTATATCTAAATAAGAAAAGCCCACCACTTCTTCGTCCCCCTTTTGTTCTTCCATCTTAGAATAATCTAAGCTTCTACCGTCTA
>JALRFB010000141.1 GCA_023256555.1 Sediminibacterium sp.
CCCAATCAATTGCTCTGCACCACCTGCATCTAAAATGGTTCTGCTATCTACTTTACTAGATACTTTGAAGGCGATACGTGCAGGGAAATTAGCTTTGATTGTACCTGTGATTATATTTACCGAAGGTCTTTGTGTTGCAATAATTAGATGTATTCCCACCGCGCGCGCTAATTGTGCTAAACGTGCAATCGGCATTTCTACTTCTTTACCTGCAGTCATAATTAAATCCGCAAACTCATCCACTACTAAAACAATGAATGGAAGATATTGATGACCTTTTTCTGGATTTAATTTTCTTGCAGTAAATTTCTCATTATACTCTTTAATATTTCTACAGCCTGCTTCTTTTAATAAATCATAACGATTATCCATTTCAATACATAATGCATTCAAAGTATTGATTACTTTTTTAGTATCAGTAATAATCGCATCTTCTTCTCCCGGTAATTTTGCTAAGAAATGTTTTTCGATGACACGGTACAAACTCAATTCCACTTTCTTTGGATCTACCATCACAAATTTTAGTTGCGAAGGATGTTTCTTATATAACAATGAAACTAAAATAGCATTCAATCCAACAGACTTACCTTGACCAGTGGCACCTGCCATTAATAAGTGTGGCATACTTGCCAAATCAACAATAAAGTTTTCATTATCAATTTTCTTCCCAATAGCAATCGGCAAAGAGTATTGACTGGTTTGAAATTTTTCACTAGCCAATAATGTCTTCATACTTACCACAGACTTGCGAATATTGGGCACTTCTATACCAATGGTACCCTTTCCTGGAATGGGTGCAATGATACGAATACCTAATGCCGCTAAACTTAAAGCAATATCGTCTTCTAAGTTTTTGATTCGACTAATACGCACCCCTGGCGCAGGAACTATTTCATATAGTGTTACTGTTGGACCAACTGTTGCAGTGATTCTTTGTATTGCAATATCATAATTTTTTAAAGTAGCAATAATCTGATTTTTGTACATTTCCAATTCTTCCGGATCTTGTACAATTTTTTCAGAGCCATGCGTCTCTAATAGATTTATATTGGGATATTTATAATTTTTTAAATCCAATGTAGCATCATACTTAGTAGCCAAACTTCCAACACTCGCTACTACTTTTTCTTTGGCAGATTCATTGATCTCTAAATCTAGATCTTCTAATAGTTCATCATCAAAATCTTCTGGCTCTGCTTCTTCAAAATCATCAAGGTCTAGTGTTTTTTTTTCCTGCTCCATCTCATCAGAAGGTTCAGCTTCTAAACTTAATTCGTCTATAAATAATTTTGGCCCTAATGGATCTTCCACTGTTTCGTCCGCCTCTGGCATGATCACACTTATTCCAGTATCATTTTTTAATGTATTCCCAGTGGGTGCAATGGGTTCAGCAGGCGCATTCAAATCCCATTCTTGTTTAACTGCTTCTTCTGTATCCTCACTTATAAATTCAGCTTCTTTTTTCTTTGGCAACAAACCATCAAAATTGGGGACATTAAAACTTGGATTAAATCTCCAAATAATAAAACTAAACCCAGCTACCAACAATATAGCTCCAGTACCAAAACTTCCTACCCATTTAATCAACCAAGTACTACTATACTCTCCTAATGCACCACCCCAAGAAAATGCTGCATTAGGTGTTGCAAATGCAAAACAAGTGCTCAACACCAATAGACCTACAATTACATATCTTAAATTTCTCCAAAGATTAAATATGGGCTTTGTGAAAAATAAATTTACACCCAATACAAAAAAGAAACTACAAAATAAGTATGCAGCTACACCAAAACCATTGAACATCATTTGATATGCCACAAAAGCACCCAAATATCCTAGTAAATTATTTGCTTTAACATCGTTGATGGAAAATAATTGAGTACGCCAAAGTTGAACCATGTCTTGGTCATCCTGCCAAGTAAATAAATAAGAAGTGAATGCTACAAATAAAAACAAAGCCAATAAAAGAGAAACTGCTCCTAATATCTTAGAAGTTCTTTCATCTTTTACCACTTCAGTAACATTTAAAGCTGCTTCTTTATCAGGATTTAAATCCTCTTGATTTATTTTAGGTTCTTTCTTTGTTCTAAGCGTATTTGCCATGATAACAAATATAAGTTATCCAAAATTCACTAAAAAGCTTTTTTGACCAATGTGCAAAAAGGGAAAAGAAGTGCAATAGTTATCCACGAAAAATGGCAATACCCCAAAAGGTCCAACCCGATATAAAAAACAATCCCCCAATAGGTGTAATGGGCCCCAACCAATTTCCAATAGAAAATGGCAAAATCGAATTAGTAGCTAATAAATATAAAGAACCACTAAATAAAATAATTCCAATGGTAATTGCATTCGCTGCTCTGTGCAACCATTTTGTTGCTATGTCTGTATGTTCGTGTTTTTTAGCATTCGCCATAGACAATGATAAAACAATCAATGCCAAGGCATGCATAAATTGATAACGCACACCTGTTTCAAAAATTTGTAATCGATCTATTGGCAACAGTGTTTTTAATGCATGTGCACCAAAAGCACCCAAGATTACTGCAATCCCAGCAAAAATGACACCTCTAATTTGAATAGCCTTATACATGTTGTTGTATGATTTGCTTTAACTTGGCATCTGTAATCTGTTCAGAACCCAATCTATAATGTGCTTGACTATAGTAACTATGTCTTTCCAATAATTTATCTTGTAAAAACTGAGCTAATTGGTCATTCTCTATGTTTGCAATTAGAGGTCTTTGGGCTTTTTCTTCAATTAGTCTTTTAACTAAAACTTCTACTGATTCATCTAACCAAATCACTACACCTTCTTTTTTCATCCATGACATATTATCTTGGAAACAAGGAGTACCTCCACCAGTAGCCAAAACAAATTTTTTCTTTTCTTTAAACCATCTTAAGATTTTGGCTTCTATTTTTCTAAATTGGTCTTCTCCATCTTCACTAAATATTTCTGCTATGGTCCTCTCCTCATTCATCTCAATTAAATCATCTAAATCATACCCTGCAGATTTGATCCATTTGGCTATTTTTTTTGTCCAATAAGATTTTCCAGAACCCATCATGCCCACTAAAAATATCTTTTCTGCTGCCATATATTCAACCTCTTTTACAACTTATTTAAATGCATTAAAACCAGTTACTTCCATACCAGTAATTAATAAATGAATATCATGTGTCCCCTCATAAGTAATGACACTTTCTAAGTTCATCATATGACGCATTACAGAATATTCTCCTGTAATTCCCATACCACCTAACATTTGTCTAGCTGCTCGAGCAATATTGGTTGCAATTTCACAACTATTTCTTTTTGCCATACTTATTTGAGCAGGCGTGGCTCTTCCTTCATTCATTAATACTCCCAAGCGCCAAACCATTAATTGACCTTTTGTAATTTCTGTAACCATCTCAGCCAATTTCTTTTGTTGTAATTGAAATGCACCGATTGGTTTATCAAATTGAATTCTTTCTTTACTATATC
>JALRFB010000142.1 GCA_023256555.1 Sediminibacterium sp.
CGCTTATCTACAATAGTGTGTTCTAATTGCTTTATGGTGGCTGACAAATCGATTTTCGGGTTCTTTTCTGCTAGCTTTTTAGTAGCATCTATTTGCTCGTACAAATCCTTGATAGGTTGTTCAAAATCTAAAAACTGTCTATTAGGGTATTCTGGCATATCTATATGATTGGGCTGTAAAAATAATACATCATTTTTTAATAAAAGATTTGTTTAAAAAACTTCTTTCCCCTTATCTTTGCAACCCGGAAACGGAAAAGTTCTTGGATCGGTAGTTCAGTTGGTTAGAATGCCGCCCTGTCACGGCGGAGGTCGCGGGTTCGAGTCCCGTCCGGTCCGCAGAATAAATTTAAACCCTTGTGAATGAGTAATTTACAAGGGTTTTTTAGTGAGTTGATCTATTTTGTTTAATTTTTTTATGTATTTATTAAACAAATTAAAGAGTACATTGTTATTAGTATGTGATTCTTTAAACCAAAAACTAATAACATGAAAGACTGGGAAACATTCGTAAACGAACTAGAATTTGAATAGCTATTTCTTTTCTTTTCTTGGCAATTTGGCATCTGCTTGTGCAGTGTTATAAGCAAAAGCTGCCACGATAGTTGCAATTTGTTTTAAATCATCTTCACTTAAATGTTCATATACATCCATATTGCTATGATGAGTTCTTGTATCATACTCTATTGGATCTTGAATAAATTGAAAACCTGGCAAACCCACTGCATCAAATGCTTGGTGATCTGTACCGCCCGTATTACTAATGGTAACTGTGGTTGCACCTAAGTCGTTGAAGGGAGCTAACCATTTAGTGAAGATGGGTTTACATGCTTGATTGCCTTGTAAATAAATACCTCTTACTTTTCCAGTACCATTGTCTATATTAAAATATCCAGCAAATTTTTGATGCGCTTCATTTGGTTTACCATTAGCATCCATGAATGTATTTTTTACATATCCTCTAGAACCCAATAAACCTTGCTCTTCCCCACTCCATAATCCAATACGAATAGTTCTCTTTGGTTGAACACCAATCGCCTTTATTATTCTCATTACTTCCATCATTACTGAAGAACCTGCTGCATTATCTGTTGCTCCATTTCCAGCTTGCCAAGAATCTAAATGGGCTCCTATCATCACTACTTCCTCTTTTAACATTGGATCTGTTCCAGGTATTTCTGCGATAACATTATACCCTTGCATATCTTTTTCTTGGAACTTTGTTTTAACATCTGCTTCCATACTCACTTCAGTTCCAGACTTAGCTAATCTTAATAAAGTATTATAATCTTCAATACCCAATGCCATATCTAAAAAATTAGCTGCATCTGTTGCTTTGTATGCACCTCCACCTTGCGAAAAAATAGTCCCATCATGGTTTCTAGTATTGGAAGTAAACATACCAATAGCACCTTCTTCTTTTGCTAAATTTTTCAAAATGGTTAAAGCCCTCATATTTCCATTTCTAGCCATAGCTTCTCTCATCCTTCTTTGTTGTGCAGTATCCATTGCTTGTCCACCTCTAGAACCAGCAGGCATTGTAGCTGCAGCCATCTTTGCTAAATCTTCGTCTGAGAATCGTATTGCATCTGCTTTAAAACTTTGTTTGTATGCATTGGTTTGATCTATAATAATCAATTTACCTTTTAATTGCCCACTATATGCCATCACTGTAGCGGAGTCTTTTGCATCTACTACTATTAAACCAGCTTTCTTCAAACCCTTGGTTCCTTCTGTCCATGTTTTAGGCCAAGCCAATAATGGTTTATAGTATGGCGCAGTCATCGCTACATACATTTTTTGTAAATCCCATCCTTTACCAAATTCACCCCATGGCTCTACTCTTGCATTTTGTAAACCCCATCCTGCCAAAGTTTCTTTAGCATAATTTGCTGCTCGAGCATAACCTTCTGAATTAGTTAATCTATTACCATTCTTATCTGTTAAATTAAAAGCAATCTCCATCACTTTCGATTTTTGCAAACCTTCTTCTCTAATTTTTTGCATCACAGACATATCTACATCCTGAGCATGTATATTGAATGAAACAAACAATAAACTACTACCAATAAAAGATAATAAAGACTTCATAAAACAAAGTTTAATTGTAAATAATAATCAATATAATTCTTTCCCTTGAATAAAAAGAGAAATTTACATTAATGGTAAAATGAACTAAGCTCCTTCAATCCATCTAGCAATACCAAATGCCGCAGCAGCTGCAAGGGCTCCAATCATCATTACTTTTAATCCTCCTATCCAAGGATTGATTCCTGTCATCTTACTTTTAAAATAGCCGAATACAAATAAGCATACCAAAGTAATCATTGCAGAAAGTTCTAATCCTCTTAAAGCATTATCCACAAAAAAATAAGGGGATAATGGAATTAAACCTCCTACTATATAACTCACTCCAATATTGAATGCACTTCTAGATGCTCTTTTAGGATCGGGCTTGGTTAATCCTAATTCATGCTTCATCATAAAATCAACCCATCTGTCATCATCTTTGATAATTTCTTGTGTGGCTTCTTCTGCAACAGTTTTACTCAATCCCCAATCCAAAAAAACTTTTCTTACTTCATCAATTTCTACTTCTCTTTTATGCGTTAATTCCCAATACTCTTGTTTTAATTCACTGGCATAATGATCTTGCTCTGTTTTCCCTGCCAAATAACCACCCAACCCCATCGCTATAGAACCTGCGCAAATCTCTGCAATACCTGCGATCCATATAAGACTGACATTGCCACTCACCGCCCCACTTAAACCCGCTGCCAAAGCAAATGGGACTGTTAATCCATCACTCATACCAATTACAATATCAGAAAGCATATCACTGCTTTCCAAATGTTCTTCTAAATGTAAATGCATGTCACTCATATCTTTAGGTTTTATAGTATAAATGTATTTAAGTTTATTTTGTTATGCGCTAAAAAAGTGGGAAATAATATAAATAAAGATGCCCCAGAATGGGGCATCACTTCACAATAGATTGGGGGATTCTTAATTTATTATTTTTTTGTTGGTGCTGACTGTTCTAGCTGAGCTTTTACTTGAGCAACCATATCAGCTTGTAGACTATCAATTGCTTTAGTAACATATACCACTTCTTGATGAGACAAATTGCTATTATCTACTATCTGGCGGATGACAGATAATTTTTGATAATGCTTGTTTAAATCTGTTTCAGAAAATTTTAATGTAAATGTTCTTTCTGCCACAAAGGCTGTCAATGCCATTACGCCCATTCCGATGAAGATTCCTTTGATAAGATTGTTTTTCATACAAAATGATTATTTTTTTACTGGATTTGTATTAGCTACGCTGTCTAACTTGTAGCTTTTGTTAATATCTGTTTGCAAACTATCGATCGCGAAAATTAATGCTTTTGCTTGTGCATGCGGCAAATTACTTTGG
>JALRFB010000143.1 GCA_023256555.1 Sediminibacterium sp.
TGGAAAGAGGAAGAGATGTGGTTCATTTAAAAGGTTATCCTACTGCTACCAAGCAACCATGGGAATTCCCACATAGAAAGGGAAAGACCTTGTCAATGAAAAAGGATAATCCTGTTTTGAATAAGTGTTATGCATATGATGAGACCACGGATCATTTTTTCGTGAAAGACAAGGAGCATCCTTATGTACAAGAAAAACCCTATGATTGGATTAGAGGATATCAGGTAGGGGGAAAATCTTTATTATGGGCAAGACAAACACAGAGATGGAGTAAATATGATTTTGAAGGTCCTGCAAGAGATGGTTTTGGCAACTGGCCCATTAGTTATGACGATTTAGCTCCTTGGTATACTCATGTAGAAATCTTTGCAGGTATCAGTGGTAACTATGATAAATTAGATACTTTACCAGACGGACATTTTTTGCCTGCATGGGAAATGAATGATGTAGAACTTGCAATGCAAAAAGCCATCATGGGTAAATTTAGCGATAGACATGTGGTGCAAGGAAGATGTGCGCATTTAACAAAGCCCGAACCAATTCATATTGAACAAGGAAGGAATCAATGTCAAGCAAGAAGTATGTGTGAGAGAGGATGTCCTTTCGGTGGGTACTTTAGTTCAAATTCATCTACCATTCCTTGGGCTCAAAAAACAGGTAATTTGACTTTGCAAACCAATGCAGTGGTTCATTCAATCATATATGACGATGCCACTCAAAAAGCATCTGGTGTAAGAGTGATTGATGCAAAGACCAAAAAAGCAACTGAGTATTTTGCAAAAATTATTTTTGTCAATGCCGCTACTTTAAATACCAATTTAATTTTATTGAATTCTACTTCTAAAAGATTTCCGAATGGTTTAGGAAATGATAATGGATTATTAGGTAAGTATATTGCATTTCATAATTATAGAGGTAATCTATCTGCTAGTTATGATGGGCCATTAGATAGTTATTATTATGGCAGAAGACCTACACAACCTATGATGCCCAATTTTAGAAATGTACATAAGCAAGAAACTGATTTCTTAAGAGGCTACATGACTTTCTTTGGAGCTGGCAGAGGAAATGCTTCAGGTGCTGAAACTGAAGGCATTGGCGGGTCTTATAAAGATGCGATTGCAGAACCAGGTGGGTGGTATGTTTCTATGATGATGCAAGGAGAAACTATTCCAAAAGAAAGCAATCATGTAAGATTAAGTACTGAGTTAAAAGATGAATGGGGTATACCACAATTAATTACCTCAGTGGATTATGATAACAATGATGTAAAATCGATGAATGATTTTTTAGAACAAGGTACAGCTATGTTAGAAGCTGCTGGATGTAAGAATATAGTTGCCACAGATACTAAACAGGCCCCAGGTTTAGATATACACGAAATGGGTGGAGTTAGGATGGGAAAAGATCCAGCTACTTCCTTATTAAATGAATGGAATCAGATGCATCATTGCAAAAACGTTTTTGTAACTGATGGTGCTTGTATGGTAAGCACCAGTACACAAAATCCTTCTCTTACTTTTATGGCCATAACTGCAAGAGCTGCAAATTATGCAGTTGATGCACTTAAAAAAGGAACAATTTAAATGAAGCCCATTCCATATTTTACCAATGAAACGATCACCATCAAAAGCTATCAAGCGATTGTGGTAGGATCTGGCATTAGTGGAGGATGGGCTGCAAAAGAATTATGTGAAAAAGGTTTAAAAACATTAGTGATTGAAAGAGGCAGAAAAGTAGAGCATATAAAAGATTATCCCACTGCCAACAAAGCACCATGGGAACTAAAGCATAGAGGAAATATTACTGAAGCTTTTAGAAAAGATAATCCACTTATTACAAAGTCTGCAGGATTTGGAGAAGACAATGCGCATTTTTTTATAGAAGATGCAACGCAACCTTATATACAAGAAAAACCTTTTGATTGGATTAGAGGATATCAGGTTGGCGGTAAATCTATTATTTGGGGTAGGGCTTGCCAAAGATGGAGTGATTACGAATTTTCTGCACCTGCCAAATTCAATTACGGATTAGATTGGCCCATTAGATATAAAGATGTTGCAGATTGGTATACGCATGTAGAAAAATTTATAGGAGTTTGCGGAAATGCAGATGGTATTGAAGCGATGCCTGATGGACATTTTATGAAGCCATTTGATTTAACCATAGTAGAGCAGCATATAAAAGAAGTAATTGCAAAAGAATATGGTAGACATTTAGTGCATGCAAGATGGGCGCATATCACAGAACCGGGACCTATACATATAGAACAAGGGAGAGGAAAGTGTCAAGCTAGAAATTTATGTATGCGTGGATGTCCATTTGGAGGTTATTTTAGTTCGGTTTCGTCCACGTTACCTTGGGCAGCTAATACTGGAAATCTTAGTATATTAACTGATGCAGTAGTACATTCCATTATATATGATGAAGCTAAGCAAAAAGCTATTGGAGTAAAAGTAATTGATGCCATCAATAAAAAGACTTATGAATATTATGCTGATATTATTTTCATTAATGCTTCAGCTTTAAATACCAATTTGATTTTATTAAATTCTACATCTAAACGTTTCCCTAATGGGCTAGGGAATGATAATGGTCTTTTAGGGAAGTATATTTGTCATCATAATTATAGAGCAGCAGTTTGGGGTAAAATGCCAGGTTTTGAAGACAAATATGTTTTTGGTAGAAACCCTACAGATTCTATCATTGCTAATTATAGAAATTTAGGAAAACAAGAAACTGATTTTGTAGGTGGTTATACCACTTTTATGGGTGCCTACAGAAAAAGATTGGATGAGGAGACTACCAATGAAACGATAGGTACTTCATTTAAAGAATCTATGGAAACACCTGGCTATTGGCATGTCTATGCTTATATGCAAGGAGAAACGATACCCAAAAAAGAGAACCATGTTAGATTAAGTAAGGATCAAAAAGATCCTTATGGTTTACCCTTATTAATCACTTCCGTTGGCTACGATGAGAATGATGATAAATTAACCAATGACTTCTTGACAGAAACAAAGAAAATGTTTGAAAAAGCTGGAGTGATAGAGATTGACGGACATGATAACCATCAAGCACCTGGACTAGATATCCACGAAATGGGAGGATGTAGAATGGGTAAAGATCCTAATGAATCTATTTTAAATGAATGGAATCAAATGCATTTATGTAAAAATGTTTTTGTCACTGACGGTGCTTGTATGACCAGCACTGGCAATCAGAGTCCTTCTATTTTATATATGGCATTGACAGCTAGAGCAGTTGATTTTGCTGTCAAATTCTATCAAAAAAAAGCACTATGAAAAAAATAAATATCCTTTTGATTGTATTGTTTGTTTTAATGATCCAACTTACCTCCAATGCGCAAGCGAT
>JALRFB010000144.1 GCA_023256555.1 Sediminibacterium sp.
CACCTGATACTATAACACTCATAAAATCTATATAACTTAAAAAGATACTTGAAGATAATTTGATTTTGGGGAATAAAAAAGGCGGCCTTTTAGAAGGCCGCCTTGTTAGCAATATTTATGAAAAATTTTAAGGCATGATAATCTTTGAAGGACTATCTATGTTTACTAATTCTAAATCAAAAGTTAAGTCTTGACCAGCTAAAGAATGATTAGCGTCTAAAACCACTACTTCTTCTTTTACTTCAATCACCATTACTTGGAATTGTTGACCTTGACCATTGTTCATAGTCAATGCCATTCCCACTGTAGGATTTAAATCTGGAGGGAATTGTGTTTTTGGAAACTCCACAATCATTTCTGGTTGTTTTGGACCATAAGCTTCCATGAAAGGAATATGAATTGTCTTTTTTTCACCGATTGTCATTCCTAAAACGCCATTATCAAAACCAGGGATGACCATACCAGAACCCACTTCAAATTCTAGAGGAGCTCTTCCTTCAGAAGAATCAAATGTTTCACCAGTAGTTAATTTACCGTGATAATGCACTTGAATGGTATCCCCATTTTTTACTTGTTGCATATTGTTTAATTTAAATAAAGCACTTTAGGTGCAAAGAGCAAAAGTACATAATTCTAAGTAACTTTGAGCCATGAATAAAGCACCTAGAATTGTATTTATGGGAACCCCAGCATTTGCTGTGGCTTCTTTAAAAGCTTTGTTAGACGCCCAAATGAATGTAGTAGCAGTAGTCACTGCACCAGACAAGCCAGCAGGTAGAGGCATGCAATTACAACAAAGTGCGGTGAAACAATTCGCTTTAGCAAATCAATTGCCTGTTTTACAACCTGAAAAGTTAAAAGCACCCGAATTTTTTGAAGCTTTATCATCTTATCAACCAGACTTACAAATTGTAGTAGCATTTAGAATGTTACCTGAAAAAATATGGTCATTTCCTCCAATGGGCACTTTAAATGTGCATGGATCTTTATTACCTGATTATAGAGGTGCCGCACCTATTAATTGGGCCATCATCAATGGAGAAAAATATACAGGGGTAACCACTTTTCAATTACAACATGTTATAGATACTGGAGATATTTTATTACAAGAAAGAATTGATATCAGTGACCATATGACTGCAGGAGAACTACACGATATCATGATGGAAGTAGGCGCAAAAGTATTAGTGAAAACAGTGAATGGATTAATTGATCAAAGCATTCAAGCAAAACCTCAAGCTATTCCAAGTATTGACAAGCATGCCCCTAAAATATTCACCAAGGATTGTGAAATTGATTGGAATCAATCTGTAGAAAAAGTACATAATTTAGTAAGAGGTTTAGCACCATTTCCCGGAGCCATTACCAAAGTAGATGGGAAAGTGGTGAAATTGTTTTCTACACAAAAAGAATTGAAAACACCTAAAGAAACATCAGGATCATTTATTATAGAAGATAAAAAAATAGCCAAATTTGCTTGCAAAGATGGCTATCTAATATTAAATGATATTCAATGGGAAGGAAAGAAAAGAATGCCTATTGAAGATTTCTTAAGAGGCTATAGAGCTATTTAGTAGAAAGCACTTTATCAAACTCTCCTTTTTCAACAATACCTTGCTTTCTCCACGCTTCTTTTCCATTCTTATAAATAATAAAAGTAGGTAAAGCTTCAAATTGTACATGCTTCATCACATCCATATCTACCCCACCATCCACTGCTAAAAAGTATAAATTTTTCCCTTGTTCTTTTTTGATTTGATCAATAGTAGGTTGCATTTTTCTACAAGGTGGGCACCATGTAGCACCAATATCTACCAAGACCAATTGATTATCTGCAATCACTTTGTCAAAGTCTATCACACGCATCTGCACTGTATTGGCATTACCTTCTACTGGTAATTGATTCATTTTCCAATTGCTCATACCTCCTTCCAAATTCACCACATTATACCCTTTCTCTATAAGATAAGCTTGAGCAGCAGCACTTCTTCCACCCGCTTGACAATACACATAGACTGTTTTGGATTTATCTAAATGCTGTGTTCTATCCTGAAATTCTTTTGCATCATTCCAGTTAGCTTGTAATGCATTTTGAATATGTCCTGACTGATATTCACCAGCTGTTCTTACATCTAAAATTTGCACATTAGGTTTAGCAATTGCTTCTTTAAATTTTGCAGCAGAAACGGTTTCTGGACTAGTTGATTGGTTATTGGAATTATTTTGTGCACAAGCAACAAAAAAGAAAGCCATTGCAAAAAGGCTTACAAAGAATTTACATTTCATAAGAAATAATTAAAAGAATCAATTAATAAGTAACAGAGATTTTGAAAGTCTTAGAAGTTAATCCAAGAATGGCAGCAGCAGCATCATTCAATCTATATTGAATACTGTTACCCATATCAGGCAGCGCACTAATCACTTTAGCGCAAATACTTTTTAAATCTGGAGTGGTAATTCTCACTAAGGTACCCACAGGAATCTCATTCGTTAAAATATAGAACTTCTTGTCTTCCCAACCACTAACACTTTTAAACACTGCAGCAGTACCCTCGATGGTTTGAAAACTAGCAGCTTGTTTTTGTTTAGAAAACATATTGGCAAAATAACCTTCCTCGTCTTTATTCACGTTTACAAAAACCAATTTATGTGCACTATCCGTTTGTTTTTTCTTTTCAATGTTTTGTGCAATCATGTCTTTAGAAGCTTCACGTTTAGCTCTATCAGCTGCTAATTGCTCAGCAGAAATTTTTGAACCTTTTCTGAATCTAGATTTTTTATGCTTACGACTATTTTTTGCATAGTAAGCTGATTTCTTCTTTTTAGAAGATTTCTTATACGCAGTAGTATGACCTGAACCTTTCTTCTTTTTAGAAGATGCAGTTAGGGAAGATTTATGCTTTCTAGACGCTTTTTTATGCTTTGCAGCAAAAGCGCTTTCTTGAGCAAATAGCCCCAAGGCCAGAACCACTAATAATATAAGTCTTTTGAACATGGTGCAAAGGTACAAAATCCAAGTGCAAAGAAATGCTTAAAATTTAATGTTAAAATAAATTTGAATATGTAATTATTAGTAATTCAATATTCTCCATTCATTAGGATAGTAATTATTCGATCTATTAGGCAGGGCTTTTATCCACCCCAAGCCAATATTCATATAAGTTAGTAAGACCCAACCCTTTTTTCCCTCAATATGCAAATCTGCTCTTCTCAAATATTGCAAGGCGGTTTCCAAATCAATTTCATGTCTGTCATAAGGCAATAACTTCCAATCACTCATCGCTAGATCATGGCTGGGTATTAAATCCTTTCCTTTGATGGCACCAATATTCAGTCCCAATTTTTTAATGTATAAATGAGCAGTGATCATTTGAATTG
>JALRFB010000145.1 GCA_023256555.1 Sediminibacterium sp.
CCTGATTACATGCAAAACTCAAATGTAATTGTAAGTGTTGCTCCTGATGGTTCTCCAGTTATAGCTAACTTAAGTAGTTGGGATGCTTATGACTTTCCTAAAAAACCTGTTCAAGTTATAATAAATAAATATTTAGCTGAAGATGTTTTAGATGAACCCACCACAGGGTTGCATTTTCAAGATATTCAATTATTAGTGGGAGTATTAAATAGATTAGTAGAAAGAGGTAATACTGTTTTAGTAATTGAGCATAATATGGATGTCATTAAGGTTGCAGATCATATAATCGATTTAGGTCCAGAAGGTGGATCCGGTGGAGGGGTGATTCAATTTACAGGTACACCTGAAGAGATGATTAAAAAATCAAAAACTCATACTGCGAAGTATTTAAAAATTGAGATGGAGTCTTAGAAATTGTGATGTTGTTTTGTTAAGCTCTTATCATAGGGATATGCTCTATCTCGTCTTCGTAGTACATATCGCCAGATTTTTCAAAACCTTGCTCTTCGTAAAATTTCTTCAAGTATAATTGTGCTCCAATTTTAATGGCATGTTTGCCAAATAATCTTTCGCATTCTGCAATAGAGTATTGCATTAACTGTTTTCCAATTCCTAGCCCTCTATGACGAGGTGATCCAACTACGCGGCCAATACTTTGATAGCCCTTATAACTTTGATCGACATCAAATAATCTTGTACTAGCTACTAATTCATTATCCAACCAGCCCATGGTGTGGTAGGCAATTTGGTCATTATTATCTAGGTCTAAAAAAACACAGTTTTGTTCTACAACAAAGACCTCACTTCTTAGTCTTAAAATGGCATACAACTCCTCCACTGTTAATGCAGAGAAATGCTTGGTGACCCATTTTACGGAACTTTGATTGCTCATAAGAACAAAAATAAGGCTTAAAATAAACTCTTTGACAATATTGATGGCAATCCGGGTTTTATTTTGCAATTTTGGGCAAATTTTCTATTCATGGCTAAGAAAGTAGCAATCATTGGCGCGGGTCCTGCAGGTTTAACAGCAGCTTATTTATTAGGGAAGGCTGCACAGGATGTGACAGTATTTGAAAAAGATCCTCAGTATGTGGGTGGAATTTCAAGAACCGAATCATATAAAGGATATCATTTTGATATTGGCGGACACCGTTTCTTTTCAAAGTCAAAAGAAGTAGAAGATTTTTGGACAGAAATTTTGAATGATGAATTATTAGAGCGTCCAAGAAGCTCTCGTATTTTCTATAATAAGAAATTCTTCTCTTATCCATTAGCTGCTTTTGAAGCCTTGATGAAATTAGGCATATTTGAAAGCTTCTTATGTGTAATGAGTTATTTAAAAGCGAAATTATTCCCTATCAAAGACCCTCAGAATTTTGAAGACTGGGTAACCAATCAATTTGGTAAACGTTTGTTCAATATTTTCTTCAAGACGTATACGGAGAAAGTTTGGGGTATACCTTGTAAAGAAATCTCTGCTGACTGGGCTGCACAAAGAATTAAAGGATTGTCTTTAAGTAGTGCTGTTTGGAATGCTTTGTTCAAGCCAAGTGGTAAGAAAAGCAAAGGTGATGTGATTAAAACTTTGATTGATTCTTTCCGTTATCCAAAACGTGGTCCAGGTATGATGTGGGAAGAGTGTGTGGTGAAGAGCAAGGCTTTGGGTGTGAAAATTGAAATGAACAAAGGCGTTAACAAAATAGAAAAGACAGGAGAAACTTGGAAAGTTTATACAACCACTGGCGAAACATTGCAAGGTTTTGATTATGTATTGTCTTCTGCGCCAATGAGAGAATTGATTCCAGCAGTGGCACCCGCTTTTGCACCAAATGTATTGCATGCTGCGAGTGAATTAAAATACAGAGACTTTTTAACCGTGGTATTAATTTGCAAAGACCAAGACGCTTTCCATGATAACTGGATTTATATTCACGAGCCAAATGTAAAAGTAGGTAGAATACAAAACTTTAAGTCTTGGAGTCCTTACATGGTGCCAGATCCAAATATGGCTTGTTATGGTTTGGAGTATTTCTGTTTTGAAGGAGATGGGTTATGGACAAGTAGCAATGAAGATTTAATTAAATTAGGCACCAAAGAGATCAATCAAATTGGTTTAACGAAGCCAGAAGCAGTAGTTGATGGTTATGTAGTAAGACAACCTAAAGCTTATCCAGTGTATGATCATGAGTACAAAGATCATTTAGCGGTAATTAGAGAAGCTATCAAAGAATACAAAGGCTTATACTTGGTAGGTCGTAACGGTATGCATAAATACAATAACCAAGACCATAGTATGATGACAGCCATGTTGGCTGCTAAAAATATTATTGCAGGTAAAGAATTGTATGATCTTTGGGAAGTGAATGAAGATGCTGAATACCATGAGGGAGGTGACCGCGGAGCCGCTAGTGGTATTGTTGGAAGAGCAGTTCCTGAAAAGTTGAGTTAGTAGCCATACTTACCCTTCCATCTTTCATGTAGGAATTTTTTTAATTCTTCCTCTCTTGCATTCTTTTGTGGTTGGAATAAAGTAGTTCCTTTTATTTCTTCAGGCAAATATTCTTGTTCTAAGAAATTGTTCTCGCCTAAATGAGAGTATTGATAATCTTTGCCATAGTCCATGTCTTTCATCAATTTAGTGGGTGCATTTCTTAAATGTAAAGGGACTGGAAGATTACCTGTTTTTTGAACCAAGCTAAGTCCTTTATTTATGGCTTCGTATGCTGCATTGCTTTTGGCAGAACTTGCTAAATAAATCGCGCATTGAGATAAAATGATCCTGCTTTCTGGATAACCAATCTTATTCACTGCATCAAAGCAGTTATTGGCCAATAGTAAAGCGTTTGGATTTGCGTTGCCAATATCTTCACTGGCAAATATGAGCATTCTTCTTGCAATAAATTTCACGTCTTCACCACCTGCTATCATTCTAGACAGCCAATAGACAGCGCCATTTGGATCAGAACCCCTCATGCTTTTTATAAAGGCAGATATAATATCATAATGTTGTTCTCCATTCTTATCATACAATGCAATATTGGTTTGTGCCACTTCCATAACCCAATCATTAGTAAGCACTAATGTTTCATTGTCTTTACTTGTTCCAATGAGTGCTTCAACCGAAAGTTCTAATAAGTTTAATAGCTTTCTACCATCTCCACCACTCAATTGAAACAAAGCTTCTGTTTCTTTAATTTCAATTTTGTGTTGGCTAAATAGAGGATCTTTTTCAATAGCTTGTGCAACAAGCTTTCCTAAATCTTTTTTGTCCAATGCTTTTAATACGAATACCTGGCATCTACTCAATAAGGCACTATTGACTTCAAAGCTAGGATTTTCTGTAGTAGCACCAATT
>JALRFB010000146.1 GCA_023256555.1 Sediminibacterium sp.
CAGAAACATCTCTTACGGTGGTGATGCCATGCGCCATCCATAATTTATATACATACTCGGCTGGGGTTCCTTGTTCTTCACCTCCAATATGAGTGTGCATATCAATAAATCCCGGAAGGGCATACATGCCAGTGGCATCCAATTCTTTTCCGTTAGCCGATAACTTAGGTCTTCTTGCAGGATTAATTTTACTACCTTCTGCACCCACTGTGGCAATTTTTACAATTCTATTATTTTCAATCACAATATCTACTGGTCCTAATGCAGGAGCGCCAGTCCCATTAATGATGGTTACGCCTCTTATAATTAATTGTGTGTATGGCCCATCTCCTGCATTGCGATTGGGTGCTGCAGGTATTTGTGCCATAAGGCAGCTGCCAATTAATAACAATCCCAACAAACTTGTTAGACGATATGGTATTTTCATATTAAAATAAATTTGAACCTAAACTTAGGGAATTCCTCTATCCGTTCATCCCTTTTTTGGGAATTTTTAAGCACAAGCTTTTAACTTTAATGTTGAACCTTTAATTCATTCAATAATAATGCGTCCATTTTTTAAATCTTTTGTATTTAGCTCATTGTTTTTAATAACTATGCATGGCTATGCTCAACATAATATTGAACGTATAGATAGCTTAGCTGGAAGGTTTATTAAAAATCTAAGAAAAGAGTACAGCGAAAAATTATTAGTTCAAACTAATAAAAATGTTTTTGTTGCAGGGGAGGATTTGTGGATGAAAGCATGGGTGATCAATCAACTTTCGCATAAATATTATAAACACAGTCAGACTTTATATGTAGATATAGTGAATGAGCAGGATAGTGTTTTTGCAAAAGTATTATTGAATATTCCTTCAGAAAAAACCGAAGCTAGAATTCCTTTAATAGATAAAATGCAAGAAGGTCAATATTGGTTAAGATTGTATACTGCCAATATGGTTAAAAGAGATACAAATTCGATTATGGTTATTCCGGTATATGTTGTCAATCCAAAGATGCCCATTAAAAATTCTAATGCATTCAACAACTTATCTGCAAACAAGATTAATACTATAGAACAATCCAATACAGCTAATTCAAACACCAAGCTGGAGCTATTTCCAGAAGGGGGCAATTTGATCGCAGGTACGAATGCTGTAATTGGTATTAAAGCAACAGATGCCAATAATCGTCCAATAGCCACTGAAGGTTATATCATAGACAGCAAGGATAGTACCATTGAAACCTATTTTACAACAGAAGCTAAATACGGATTAGGTAAATGTCAGTTTTTCATTTCTAAAAGCCATCGATATTATGCTGTAGTGAATGATCATGGTAAGAAATTATCATGGCCACTTCCTGCAGTCAATCAATATGCTAGTCAGATTGCTATAAAAGATGAAAGCCCCAATTATTTCAAAGTAGTTATTGCTCAAGGAGATTCTATCTATAAAAAAGGATATACTTCTTACTTATTAGGCATTAATAAAGACAGTTTATGTTTTGCTAGTGAAGGATCTGATATGTATGAAATAAGCATTCCTAAAACCAGTTTTCCTAAGGGACTTTCTAAATTGATTTTATTCAATGAACAAAAAGAAGTCATCAGCGAAAGAAGTATTTTTATTGCAAGAGAGAAAGAAGAACTTTTTATCCAAACCCAAAAACCTTTTTTTGGAAAAAGAGATTTGGTGCAAGCCTCTATTTTAAGTGCTGATTCTTTGTTAAGACCTAGTTTAGCTTCTTTAAGTATTGTAGTGAACAATGACCAACTTACGCCTCCACATCCCGGGTTTTATACCAATACATCATTGGAGCAATTAGATAGTAATATGGGTTTGAGAACTTTACAAGTTTTAACACAACCCTTTGCATATTTGGGACAACAGTTTGCTAAATCCATTGAAGCAAAGGATGAAAATTTTGGCAAATGGACTTTACCTACAGACACTTCTATAACTGATATTCAGGGCAGGGTGGTTAATAAAAAGAATATACCCATGGCAGGTAGAGTGGTTACCATTTATTCCAAAGGAGCAGTTACTTTATTTGATGCAGCTACAACAGATATCAATGGTCAATTTAATTTCAGATTACCAGTAGTGGTGGACAGTGTGCCATTTACTTTACAAGTGACTAATTCAAAAGGCGCCAAATTAGATGAAAAAATTATCATGGAAGCGAATGGCCATTTTCCAAAATTCAATACTCCCATTGCTTCTAAAAAATACATCGATATCGAGTCTATTCAATTTTTAAAATCACAGCTTGATCAAAATAGTATTGTTATTGGAACGGGTAAGGATTGGTTACAAACCGTGACAGTAAAATCTTCCATCAAAAACAATAGTTATAATACTAGCAAAAGGGTCAGCAATTTCTCTCAAATTGTCACTGGCGAGTCATTGCAAAAAATAGGTAACACGGATGCTAGTGCAGGTATATTAACTATCCCAGGATTGCATTTAAGATCTGGCTTTATCACATTAGGAGGAGTAACTTCATTTACCATAAGTGAAAAGGATGAACCATTATTAATTATAGATGGTGTAATGATGGCGGGCGGAACAGTACCTGTATTAGATGAAGGTAATACAAGCGATCCAGGGCCTATATTTAATAGTAGTCCTGTGCTTTCTGAAATTTCTAGAATAACCACCGATATGGTTGATTTTATAGAAGTATTAAGAGGTCCCGAAGCAGCTTATTATGGCACAAGAGCATCCAATGGTGTTATCATAATCAATACCCATAGAGTGTCTAATTTTAGAAATAAAATAGAAGGGTATGGAACGCTTCAATACTATCCAAGGTCTTATCATGTGGCTTCTAATTTTATTGTTCCTGAGTATGATAATCTAAATATTAAGAATGGAAATTTCAAAGACAATCGCTCCACCATTTATTGGAATGGACATACTTATACAAACGAAAAAGGAAAAGCAAATATTCAATTTTATACTGCAGATAGCACTAATAGCTATACCATTCAAATTGTGGGATTAACAGCTACAGGAGATATCATTTATAAGAAACAAAAAATTCAAGTACAGTAGCCCTAAGCTTTACAACTATGATTTATTTGTTGTTTGCTTCTTTCTGAAATCTAGATTATTAAAGAAAGTTAATTTTATTGCATCAATCGATTTGTACCTGTCTTTACTTCAAATACTGCCGATGGGTGTGTAGTTTCAACTCCCACAATATCAGAACCACTTCCACTAGCATACACTACAATATCGCGAACAGAAAAGCGATTGTCACCACTTACAAGAATTCCACGAGTTAGGCCTGTATTGTTTGACACTACGTTAATTGTTGTTCTCTGTATCGCGTTTGGCGTAGCATAGTCAGTAGAAGAAC
>JALRFB010000147.1 GCA_023256555.1 Sediminibacterium sp.
TTGGTGCTAAAGAAGTAACAGCTGCAGGAGGAAAAGTAATTATCAATCCAATAGTGGATGGCTACTCTACAACTGGATTAATTGAAAAAATAAAAAAATAGTTCAATGGAATTTTTAAAAGGATTAGGTATTCAAAAAGAAAACGAAGGGAGTTCAACAGGAACAAAATGGATTCAATCCACAGGTGCAAGCATTTCATCCTACTCTCCTGTTGATGCTCAATTAATAGGCATCGTAAAATCAACAGATAAATCAGCATATGAGCAAACCATAGAAACTGCGCACACTGCTTTTTTAGAATGGAGAAATTGGCCAGCCCCTAAAAGAGGTGAAGTCGTTAGACAATTAGGTGAAGCACTTCGTGCACAAAAACAACATTTGGGTCAATTGGTAAGTTATGAAATGGGCAAAAGCTTGCAAGAAGGTTTAGGGGAAGTGCAAGAGATGATTGATATATGTGATTTTGCAGTAGGACTTTCTAGACAATTATACGGTTTAACCATGCATAGTGAAAGGCCATCTCATAGAATGTATGAGCAATGGCATCCAATGGGCATAGTAGGAATTATATCTGCATTTAACTTTCCGGTAGCAGTATGGAGCTGGAACGCGGCTTTGGCATGGGTTTGTGGAAATGTGACTGTATGGAAGCCGAGTGAAAAAACTCCTATCTGTGGTAATGCGGTACAAAATATTGTAGCCAAAGTATTTGCAGAAAACAATGTACCTGAAGGAGTAAACTGTTTAATCCAAGGTGATAGATCTGTAGGAGAATGGATGAGTCATGATACAAGGATTCCCTTGGTGTCTGCAACAGGCTCAACAAGGATGGGTAAAGAACTAAATAAAGCAGTAGCTGGAAGATTAGGTAAAACTATTTTAGAATTAGGAGGTAATAATGCTATTATTATTTCAGAGCATGCCGATTTAGATATGTCATTAATTGGAGCTGTGTTTGGCGCAGTAGGAACTGCGGGACAAAGATGTACCACTACAAGAAGATTAATTATCCATGAAAAAGTATATGATAGTTTTGTTAGCAAATTAACCAAAGCATATCAACAAATTAAAATCGGTAATCCATTAGATGCTAAAAATCACATGGGTCCTTTGATTGATAAAGATGCAGTGAATATGTATTTGAATTCAATTGAAGCATGTAAAAAAGAAGGCGGAAAATTTTTAGTAGAGGGCGGTGTATTAACTGGTGCTGGTTTTGAAAGTGGATGTTATGTAAAACCTTGTATTGCAGAAGCACTTCCTCATTATCAAATTGTACAACATGAAACTTTTGCTCCCATATTATATGTAATGAAGTATGCTAGTTTAGAAGAAGCCATTGCGATACAAAATGGAGTACCTCAAGGATTGTCTTCTGCTATCATGACTTTGAATATGCGAGAATCAGAATTATTCTTGTCTGCGAAAGGAAGTGATTGTGGTATTGCCAATGTCAATATTGGAACAAGTGGTGCAGAAATTGGAGGAGCATTTGGGGGTGAGAAAGAAACTGGTGGTGGTAGAGAAAGTGGATCTGATGCATGGAAAGCATATATGAGAAGACAAACTAATACAATCAATTGGAGCAATAGCTTACCACTTGCACAAGGCATACAATTCGATCTATAAATACAAAACAAAAAAACAAGCAAAGATATGTCTAGACCTAGTGCATCAGAATATGGTAGTTTTTATCAAACCTATATTAACTATACAAGTGGGAAAGATTATTCCATATTAGTACAACAATACCATGATAGAATTACTGAATCATGGGCAGCCATTCCTGCTGAAAGGGCCAATTATGCATATGCAGAGGGCAAGTGGACAATCAAACAAATGTTCCAGCACGTTATAGATACAGAAAGAATATTTGCTTATCGAGCATTAGCTATTTCTAGAAAAGAACCTGCCAACTTATTAGGATTTGATGAAAATGAATACGCAGCAAATGCCACTGCTTACAACAGAAACTGGAAAGACATGTTAACAGAATGGAGAGTTGTAAGACAGTCAACCAATTTATTATATGCTTCTTTTTCAGAAGAACAATTTAAGCAAATGGGTAATGCCAATGGCCACCCTATCTCTGTCAATGCATTAGGCTTTATCATCTTCGGCCACGCCTTACATCACTTACACATATTAAAAGAGCGCTACGGGGTGTAGGCTGAGGCAATTTCATAGTCCCTTCAAAAAAAATATATACCCGTATGGGAATAAAAGAGCCCCTAAATTAAAACTTAGGGGCTCTTTTTTCAATATATTTTTTTTGAATTCTTCACTAAATAAAGCTGAAGAATTCAGCTTTATTTAGATGCATATATGTGCACGGCTAATTGAACATCAGAATCAATCATTCCAACGCCATAGCTAACACCAAATACAGTTCTGTCTAATGGGAAGAAAGCTTCAGCGAAGAAACCTTTTTCTTTTTCAGTTCTATCTGCACTTCTGATAGTTGCAGGGAAGCTAACAGAAGCTTTAGTACCTTTTAATGTTAAGTCACCAGTGATAGTTACTTTATCGTTAGTGATGTATTTAATAGCAGTAATAGTGAAAGTTGCTTCACCAAATTTAGCAGCATCAAAGAAATCAGCAGATGCTAAGTGACCTTGTAATCTGTCACCTGCGGCATCAGTTACTTTGTTACCAGCAACATCAATTACAAAACTACCACCAGTTAATTTACCGCCTACAATTTGTAAAGATCCAGACTTCACAGGAAAATATCCTGTATGAAAATCAGAAGTTTTAGATCCAGTCCAGTTAACCTTGCTTTTTGTAGCGTCTACTGTATAAGTAGGCCCTTGCTTTTTAATTTCCTTATTTGTAAAAGAAAATAAAGAGATGGAAGCTACCATCAATGTCAATGAGAATAATACTTTTTTCATGCTTTTTAATAAGTTTAAGTATACAAATATATAAATCAATGTTTAAACAACAAAATTTAATTTTAGTCTAAACTAGACACTAATTTATGCCTATAATCTAGTATCTTCGCAAAAATTTATTTTTATGAATTTGCATGAATATCAAGCCAAGGAATTATTAAAAAAATACAATGTCCCAGTGCAAGAGGGAGTGGCTGTTGAAACTGTAGATGCTGCAGTAGCCGCATACCATAAAATTGCGAACGAAACCAATAATAAATTTGCTGTTGTAAAGGCACAAATTCATGCAGGTGGTCGTGGAAAAGGCAAAATTGAAGGCACAGAGCAAAGAGGAGTTGCTGTTGGTAAGTCTGCTGCAGATATTGAAACTTTTGCTAAAAATATTTTAGGGGGCACTTTGGTGACCATCCAAACTGGTCCAACCGGTAAATTAGTAAGTAAAATATT
>JALRFB010000148.1 GCA_023256555.1 Sediminibacterium sp.
TTACCAAATAAATAGAACACTTTGGTCTTTAAATCCATTACCCCCGAATCTGAGGCATTGTAACTCACCGGAGCATCCATTGTATCTTTGGAAATTCTCCAACTGGTGTCTTTTTTAAGGATTAAGCTATCCTTGGTATTGGGTTGTGGTTTATTTTGTGCAACTGACTGTAAAGCAATACATAAACAGATTGTTAAAAGCATCAAATTGGGCTTTATAACAATATTCAAGGGGTTTTTTACGTTAGTTTTGTATCCTAGATGTATCACTGCTGCAAAAATAAAGTAAAACAGCGTTAAGCAACTGATTATGAAGCAAAATAGACTGATTTTAGCATTTCGTATTGTAATTATTGCCTTTTTAAGCATTTTATTCACTCAGAATCAGATAGCAGCCCAGACCAAAAGCCTTAATAGAATAGTCATAGACCCAGGACATGGTGGAACAGATCCAGGAGCTTATGGCAAATATTCCACAGAAGCAGCTGTTTCTTTAGCCATATCCTTAAAACTAGAACAATATATCAAACAAGCTTTACCAGAAGTGGAAGTGATGTTAACCAGAAGAACTGATATATTTAACTCAGTGGTAGAAAAGGCTGAAATAGCCAATCAAATGAAGGGTGATCTATTTGTGTGTATTCACACTAATTCTGCTCAAGGGAAAAAAGTAAGAGAAATAGTAGGATACACTACAAAAACATACACTGTAAAGAAAAAGGGTAAAAAGAAGAAAGTTACTAGAGAAGTACCAGAATACAAAACCACTTATTTACCAAGTACTGCTTTTGGAACAGAAACATATATATATGGCGTAGGTAAGACAGAACAAAGAAAGGGTGTTGCTGAAGATATGGTGGATGAATTAGTAGAAAAATTAGACTCTGTTTCTGAATCACAAATTAAGAAACTAAATGAAGACGATCCTACCCGTTCTATGATGGCAAGTTTACTAACCCAACAATATTTCCAAAGAGCGGCTAGTCTTGCATTGACAATTGAGGACGAATTTCAAAAGTCAGGCAGAAATAGTCGTGAAGCTAGACAAAGAGACCAAAAAGGAATTTGGGTGTTAGCAGCAGTTAAAATGCCTGCAGTACTTATTGAGACTGGTTTTATATCCAATCCTCAAGAAGAAGACTATTTGAATAGTGAAGATGGTCAAAATCAAATATGTGAAGCCATCACTAAAGCTTTGGTTAGGTATAAAACCTCTTTGGAAATACAAAAAAGCGCCAAAGACAGCAAGTAATAACCCTTTATTAGTTAAATTTGCATTGTAAGCATACTTCAATCAACAATGCGTGTATCAAACGAAACCAAAGTAGGTGCATTAACAGTAATTGCTGTTACATTAATTATACTTGGATTTAATTTCCTCAGAGGCAAAACTATTTTCAAGTCTGGAAATTTTATATATGCAAAATACCACGATACAAAAGGGTTAATTGTTTCTAATCCTGTTTTTGTAAATGGCTATCAAGTGGGTACTGTTTTTGAAATTGAAAATTTAAACGCCAATTTATCTGATATCAGTGTGGCTATCAAATTGAATAATAATTATCAAATCCCAACCAACTCAATCGCAACCATTCAAGAAAATCCATTGGGTACCAATAGTATTTATATCTCATTAGGAAATGCAACTACTTACTTACAAAACGGAGACACTGTTAAGACAGCTCCCGCTACAAGTTTATTGGGAGATTTTATGAATACCCTTTCTCCAATGGGTGAACAATTCAAGAAAACTATTGATGAACTAAGAAAGGTTTTGGTGAATGTGAATACAGTGATGGATGATGAAAATAAAGCTCATTTTAAAGAATTAATTGCCAACCTAACAAAGACTTCAGACAACTTGAATAAGTCAATGGCATCCATTCAGCAAATGGTAGATAAACAAGGTGGATCTATTGCTCAGACTGCTGAAAATTTAAACGGATTCACTAAAAACTTAGCAGATAACAATAAGAAAATTAGCAATATCATCAATAATTTAGATAGCACTTCACAATCTATCAAAGATGCTAATTTAAATAAAACGATTAAAGACATTCAAACAGCATTAGTTGGCATTAATTTAACTTTACAAAAATTAAATTCAGGTAATGGTACCGCTGCTAAAATAATGAATGATCCTGCTGTATATACAGAATTAAAAAATACCATTAATAGTGTTAATACATTAGTAGATGATATTAAAGTACATCCAAAAAGATATATTAACCTTTCTGTATTTGGTAAAAAAGACAAAACCACTCCTTTAAGCAAGCCTCTTGCTGACACTGTTAACAATGAATAGAATTTATTTGTCTTTCATTCTACTGTGCGTTACTTTTAAAACATTAACAGCACAAGTCGGCACAGCTCCAGTGTCTGTTGATAGTAATTCAAAATTGATTGAATTCTTATCTGCCGCAACTTATAATGTAAAAAAAATTGACTCAACCAATTTTGTAATTTTGGTAGGCAATGTTAAAATTAAACAAGGAAAAACCTTGATGTATGGAGATAGTATTATTTTAAACACTACAAGTAATATCCTAGAAGGATTTGGTCATATTCATATTAACGATGCAGATAGTGTTCATACTTATGCCGAGTACCTGAAATATATTGGGAACACAAAAAAAGCATACTTAAGAAGAAAAGTAAAATTGACGGATGGACGAGGTGTTTTGACAACTGATTCTTTGGACTATGATGTTTCTATAAAATTAGGCCAATATAAGAAAGGAGGAAAATTAGTAAGAGATAAAACGGTTCTAAAAAGTGTAGAAGGTTATTATTATGGCATTACTAGAGATGTAATATTTAGAAAGAAAGTAGAATTACTAGACCCTGAATCTAATATCATTACAGACACTCTAGAATACAATACTTACTCTCAACTTGCCAATTTTATAAGCCCTACTAAAATTATCAATGGAGCTAGAATTATTAAAACTTCTAATGGAAATTATAATTTGGGAACTAGGAAAGGATTTTTATATGAACGTTCAATAATTGATGACAGCACTTATACCTTTACTTCAGATGAAATGGCCATTGATGATTCTTTAGGTTTGGGTGAGTTTAGAGGTAATGCATTATACAAATCAAAGGACTCTTTATCTTTTGATATGATTGCTAATCATATCAAAACCAATAGAACAAAAGGTATTTTGTTAGCTACTGAACTACCTACTCTTTTAATCAAACAAAAAAATGACACATTATTTGTAAGTGCTGATACACTTTTTTCTGCGAAAATTTCTGATTTAAAAAGGCCCATACCTCAAGCAAGAGATCTATTGGTAAAAAATACAGATAGCAGCTTGGACAAGTATTTTGAAGCAT
>JALRFB010000149.1 GCA_023256555.1 Sediminibacterium sp.
TGAGAGATGAGGTTTTATTAGTTTGTGGTATTGCTAATCCTTTACCTTTAAAAAACTATTTACACGAACATACTCATACATACTATCAATTAAGTTATAGCGATCATCATATCTTCTCGATCGAAGATTTACAAGAGATCAAAGAAAAATTTTCTGCAATTCAAGCTAAGAGTAAATTAATATTAACAACGGAAAAAGATGCCGTTAGATTGGTTAAATACACTGAGGAATTACATGATATTCCTTTATATGTTTTGCCTATTAAGCCCATTTTTTTATTTAATGCAGAAGCTAATTTTAATCAATTAGTGATTGATTATGTAGCACAATTTCATACAAACAATAATGGGAAAGAAAGAGAAAAACACTAGACATAAAAAGACCACAACCAAGCAAACTAATTTGGCGGCAACCTATCAAGGGGTATTAGATATCGCTAAATCCGGTATGGGTTTTGTGATGGTGCCTAATATGGAAAATGACATTTTAGTTTTCCCAACAGATTTTAACACTGCTTTAAAAGGTGATGAGGTAAAAGTTAAGATTACAAAAATTAGACAAGGAACTGGCAAAAAAGAAGGTAAGGTGTTGGAAGTAGTGAAACGTAAGCAAGTTTCTTTTGCTGGGGTAATGCAAGTGAGTGATAGACATGCTTTTTTTATTCCGAATACGATTACACCCATGCCAGATATTTATATACCATTGAATAAATTGAATGGTGCAAAAGATAAGGATCGGGTAATTGTTCAATTGACAAAATGGGATAAAGCGAGTAAAAAACCAGAGGGAGAAGTGTTAGAAGTTTTTACAGCAGAGCAAGAAAATGACCAGGCAATGAAATCTATTGTTGCTGAAGCTGGTTTTAATTTGCAGTTTAGTAAAGAAGTAATGGACTTCGCCAACAAATTGTCTGCAGATCTTACTGAAGAAGAAATTGCTAAAAGAAAAGATTATCGAAAGGTGTTAACTTTCACTATTGATCCAGTTGATGCAAAAGATTTTGATGACGCCATTTCATATCAACAATTAAATAATGGAAATATTGAAATTGGAGTTCATATAGCTGATGTGTCTCATTATGTTCAACCAGGAACTGCAGTTGATCAAGAAGCTTATGATAGAGCCACTTCTGTGTATTTACCAGATAGGGTGTATCCAATGTTACCAGAAAAAATTTCCAATGAACTTTGCTCTTTAAGGCCACATGAAGAAAAATTAACTTTCTCTGCTTGTTTTGAATTAGATGCTAGCAGGAAAGTGGTGAATACTTGGTATGGGAAGACCATTATTTATTCTGATAGAAGATTTACATACGAGCAGGTGCAAGAGATTATAGAAACAAAACAAGGAGATCATTCTGAGGTTATATTATGGTTGGCAGACTATACTCAGGGGTTAAGAAAAAAACGTTTCGAAAATGGAGCAATCAATTTCTCTTCACAAGAAGTAAGATTTACTTTAGATGAAAAAGGAAAACCAACTGGTATCACTGTTAAAGAAAGTAAAGCATCTCATCAATTGATTGAAGAATTGATGTTAAATGCCAATCAGTTGATCGCCGAAAAAATGGGTAAGGTGAAGATTAAATCTGAGACACTTCCTTTCCCTTATAGAGTCCATGATCAACCTAATGAAGAAAAATTAGCACCCTTTGTGTCTTTTGCTCTATCTCATGGTTATCCTTTTGATTTAAGTACTCCTGAAAAGATTGCACATAGTTTTAATAATTTAATGTTGGCTGCAAATGGTCAACCTGAGCAACATGTATTAGAACAATTAGGTATTAGAACCATGGCCAAAGCTGTTTATACTACCAATAATATTGGACACTATGGTTTAGGTTTTGAATACTATTGTCATTTCACTTCTCCGATTAGACGATATCCAGATGTATTGGTGCATAGAATTGTGCAAAGTGTTTTAATGGGACATCCTATTAACGATGCAGGTTTAGAAGAAAAATGTGTGCATTGTAGTGAGAGAGAAAGAGCAGCAATGGAAGCAGAGCGTGCATCCAACAAATACAAGCAAGTGGAATTCATGCGTGACTATATTGGTCAAGTATTTGAAGGTGTGATAAGTGGAGTTTCTAGTTTTGGTTTTTGGGTAGAAACAGTTGAACATAAATGTGAGGGTTTAGTGAATATTACCAGTTTATCCAGATTGGATGATTTTAGACATGTAGAATCTAGTTACTCTCTAGTAGGTAGACGTTCAGGAAGAAAATTCAGTATGGGTGATAAAGTAAATATCAGAGTGATCTCTGCCAATTTAGATAAGCGTCAAATTGATTATGAATGGGAGCCAATTGCTACTTCATAAAATTCAATTCCTTCTTCTGCAAGTTTTTTTAAAATTGGTTGATAGATTGCAGGAATGGTTGGAAGATGCAATCCTGTTAAGTTTAACTCACCATCTAAATAAGCAACAGTGGCCATTGCTAATGGTAATCCAACAGTAGTAGCCATGGCAGTATGAACATTGTCTTTACCATTTAAAACTAAGCTACTTGTAATTTTTTGAGCATCTCCATTCAATAAAAAATCAATTTCGTGCATCATCACTACGGCATCTTTATCAAATTCTTCTAATTTCCATTTTGATTCTACTATCCATTGTATAATGGCTGCATTCGTTTTTAAAGTTGATGGAATGATTATCGATGAATTCAATTCCAAGAAATCCATTTGGTTTTTTATGTTGGGATCAAGCAGGTGTTTATCCCAAATAATGCGATGGTTGTTTTTATTCAATTGTTCTTCAAACCAATTGACAATGGTTGTTAGTGGAGTAGTGATTGGCTCTTCATTGGTTAAACCCAATTGAACAATGATATTCCATGCTTTGCAAAAATCTGGATGCCTTAAAGTAGTTCTAACAAAATCATTTACACCTTGCAATTGATAAGTGTCGATATAACTAAGTGAATCTCTATTTGGATAATATGCTAATTCACCCCAATGAGGTACCACTATTTTTGCACATTGATCAAAAATTTGATCATACTGAAGTGATTTTTCTTGTCCATTTTCCAGGTAAACTGCTCCAGCTTTCCCGGCCAAAATGATATTTCTTGGGTTCCAACTAATTTTATAATGCCAAGGATTGGTATCAGCATCTGGGGCGATTAATCCTCCACAATGGGATTTAAAGCCGGTAATTTGACCATTTTTTGCCTTAATTCTATCTATGAGTTCCATTGCACTCATGTGGTCAATTCCTGGGTCTAATCCCATTTCACAAAGGAAAAGTAAATTTTTCTCTTTGATCATAGGAGCTATAGATCTCATGGATTCATCTATATAGGAAGCAGTGAAAAGTGCTTTACCCAGCGTTAG
>JALRFB010000014.1 GCA_023256555.1 Sediminibacterium sp.
GTGCATTCTCCATTTGAAAACCTTCTGCAGGATATCCTTTAGCATCTTTACGTACAACGGCCGCTAAGAATGTTTTGAAAGGATTGATTTCTTCAACAGGAAAATCTGTACCCAATGGCATCCAATTATTTTCGGCCAATAGTTGTTTAAATGCATAAGCTCCTTTTAAACGCTCAGCACCCAATCTATCACCTGCCCAATACATATCACTGGTACCATGTGTTGGTTGTACACTTGGAATAATACTATACTTGCCAAAATATTGAAAATCGTCTGGATGAATAATTTGCGCATGCTCTATTCTCCAACGTTTATCATTTTTACCTTTTAAATATTTAGCATACACTTTTAAAATAGTCCTATTCGCACTATCTCCTATCGCATGTGTACACATTTGAAAATCAGTATTGATTAATTTGGCAGCTATACTATCAAAATGCGCTTGACTACTTAATAAGAAACCGCCCCAACCTGGCTGATCTGAATAATGTTGTAATAAACATGCGCCTCTAGAACCCAATGCACCATCACCATATACTTTAATACCTTTTACTTTTAATCTATCAGTGGTATATCCTCCGTTTTTGAAATAAGAAGAGTTATATGAATCTGGATGATCACTTAACATTACATACAAACGCATTTTTAAATCATTGCTTTGTTGTAAAGTATCAATCATTGATACTGCAGTTGGATGCAAACCACAATCTGTAATAGTTGTTAAACCCGTTGCAAAACAATTAGCTTGTGCAGCAGTCAACCAATTTTTATAATCTTCTTTAGTAGCAGCTGGCACAAATTTTTCTACTTCACCCACTGCATTATCAATTAATAAACCTGTCAACTTTCCATTAGCTACAACAAAACTTCCTCCCTCAATGGTTTGCCCAACTTTAATACCCGCTAATTTCAATGCAGCATTGTTGGCAATACTTGCATGTCCATCCACTCTCTCTAAAAGAACAGGTCTATCAGGAAATAAAGAATTCAAAATTTCATTTGTTGGGAATTGTTTACCAGGAAATCTGTTTTGATCCCAGCCTCTACCCCTGATCCAAGAATTGCCTGGATGTTTTGCAGCAAAATCTTTCACTCTATTAATTACTTCATCCCATGAAGACACAAACATTAAATCCACTGCAAACAAAGATTGACCATATCCCACAAAATGGGCATGTGCGTCTATGAATCCAGGATAGACTATTGCACCTTCTGCATTCACTACACTATCTGATTTATATTCTTTTAAAATATCATCATTCGTACCCACTGCAACAATCTTACCATCCTGCACTGCCATGGCTTCTACTACAGAAAATTGATTGTCTACAGTATAAATTTGAGCATGGTGCACAATTAAATCAACTCTTTGTTGAATACAAGAACTACATGTCACCAAGATGAATAAAGTAAATAAAATACGCATATTGTTATTTTTAGAAATTAAAAATAACCAATTAAATGAATAACTAAGGTCAAACTAGTTCAATAATTCACAAGGCTTTAAGCCTGTGTGCTTTTTAAAAGCAGCTGAGAAATGAGAAATAGACGAATAACCTAATAGTGCAGAAACATCTGTCACACTATACGCTTTTTCATACAATAAGTACTTAGCATGTTCCATTCTTTGTTGTTGATAGAAATCAAAAATGGTCGTACCAAACACTTCTTTAAACCCTTTCTTTAAATAACACTCATTCATGGCCACTTTTCGGCTTAATTCTTTAATGGTGATAGGGTCTCCAATATGTTGTAATAAAATTTCTCTTGCCTGATAAATACTTTCCTTACCTCTATCATCTGCTAAGAACTTACAAGAAAAAGTCAATTCTTTTTCTTCTTCAAAAGCAAAATCCATGCTCTGCAATAATAATTCATGCACTTTGGCATTGATGAAAATATTTTCCATAGATCCAGTATAGCTATGATTCAATACCGCATCTAAACTATTACGAACTCTCACTCCTAATGGGAAGGTTTTTGTGAAAGATTGTAAATGTTTGAAGGCTAAAATTTCATCCTTAGTGGTAGTCAATTTTACATTATGTGTAAACTGATGTAAAAAAGTAGATGTAAAGTGGAAAGAAAAAACATCCACCGTTTTATGTGGACCTGCACAATCTTCCGTGGGAACTTGATTACAATTACCACAAACCTTGTTTTCACAGAATCTATTTCCTGATATACAAAATCTTAATTCTAAAAAATTATCCTTTGGTTGATTCGCACTGTAATGATATATCAACATTCCAGTGTCTTCAGCAGGCCATTTCTGTACACCGTATCTTCTTATACTGTATTGAGTTGACCCAGGTATACGCTGATCCTTATGCCACAGCAATTGCATTCCATCAAAAGCAGTGGGCTTTCCCACATTATTCAATAATTCCAGTGTTCGAATCATAGTACAAAATTAATGTAATAACATCAAAGCGTATAAAAAGGTTCATTTTATGACCAAATAATGACATTTTATTTAAACTATTCTTACCCAACTTAAGTGACCCAAAAATAGGCCCATTAAAGGCCATTTTTAGCCCCATTTTCGGCCTCAATAGTATTCACATTTGAACTTATTTGGGGATAACTAAAGCAGTGTCAAATTATACCACAAACCCTTAATTTTCTTAAGTTTGTATGCATGTTGAATGCCCTATAAAAACAACAAAATTGATCCTTTTATGTCAGAAGATTTACAACATCCAGATTCGGCCGAAAACAAGAATTATGGAGCCGACAGTATCCAGGTATTAGAAGGTTTAGAAGCCGTTAGAAAAAGACCAGCCATGTACATTGGTGACGTGGGTATCAAAGGTCTTCACCATTTAGTGTATGAGGTAGTAGATAACTCTATTGACGAGGCCCTTGCTGGCTATTGTTCTCATATCGAAGTGACCATTCATACGGACAATTCAATTAGTGTTCAAGATAATGGTCGTGGTATCCCTACTGCCATGCATACTAAAGAAAAAAGATCTGCATTAGAAGTGGTTATGACGGTATTACACGCTGGTGGTAAATTCGACAAGAATACCTACAAGGTTTCTGGTGGTTTACACGGTGTGGGGGTGAGTTGTGTAAACGCCTTAAGTACTAAATTACAAGTAACTGTTCACCGTGAAGGAAAAATATTCGAACAAGAATATGCAATCGGCGTACCTCAATATGCTGTTAGAGAAAATGGCACAAGTGATAAAACAGGAACAAGAGTGCACTTTTGGCCAGACGCAAGCATCTTCCAAGAGACCGTTTATAGAAAAGAGATTTTAGAAGGAAGATTACGTGAGTTGTCTTACTTGAATAAAAGAATTCATATTAGCTTAACCGATTTACGCGAGAAAGATGAAAACGGCAATGCTTATGTAAACGAATTCTATAGTGAAGGTGGTATCGTTGAGTTTGTGCAAATGTTAGATAAGAATGGTAATAGAAATCCTATTATCACTCAACCATTGTATGTTGAAGGTCATGATGAAGCATCCAATGTTGCCGTAGAAGTAGCATTAACTTATAATGACGATTTCAAAGAAAACATATTCTCTTACGTTAATAATATTAATACCATTGAAGGTGGTACGCATGTTACCGGTTTTAGAACTGCTTTAACTCGTGTATTTAAAAGTTACGGTGATAGAGAAGGTTTATTTGAAAAAGCAAAAGTAACAGTAGAAGGAGATGACTTTAGAGAAGGCTTAAGTGCCATCATTTCTGTGAAAGTTCCTGAACCACAATTTGAAGGTCAAACAAAAACTAAATTAGGAAACAGTGAAGTGAGTGGTGTAGTACAAACTACTGTATCTAGAGTATTAGAAGCTTATTTGGAAGAGAATCCTAAAGAAGCTAAATACGTTATCTCTAAAATTATTTTAGCTGCACAAGCACGTGTGGCTGCTAAGAAAGCAAGAGATATGGTTCAACGAAAAACCGTATTATCTGGTGGTGGTTTGCCTGGTAAATTGGCAGACTGTTCAGAAAGAGATGCGGAGAAATGTGAACTATACCTAGTAGAGGGAGACTCTGCGGGTGGTACTGCTAAACAAGGTAGAGATAGAAGTTATCAAGCCATCTTACCGCTTCGTGGTAAAATCTTAAACGTGGAAAAAGCCATGGAACATAAGATTTACGAAAACGAAGAGATTAGAAATATGTATACTGCATTGGGTGTAACAGTTGGTACACCTGAAGATCCAAAAGCATTGAACCTTACTAAACTTCGTTATCATAAATTAATTATTATGACCGATGCCGATGTGGATGGATCACATATTCGAACTTTGCTTTTAACTTTCTTTAACAATGAAAGAATTAGTTCAAAACGGTTATGTTTATATTGCGCAACCTCCTTTATACTTAGTGAAGAAAGGAAAGGATCAAGAATATGCTTATAGTGAAGAACAAAGAAAAGGTTTAATTGAAAAATTAGGCGGTGGAAAAGATGATTCAGTAACCATTCAAAGATATAAGGGTCTGGGTGAGATGAATGCCGATCAATTATGGGAAACCACGATGGATCCTAGCAGAAGAACTTTGAAGCAAGTAACCATCGAAAGTGCTGCTGAAGCAGATCGAATTTTTAGCATGTTAATGGGTGATGAAGTGGCTCCAAGGAGAGAATTCATCGAAACACACGCCAAATATGCAAAAATTGACGCTTAAATGATGATTTTTCACAATAAATAACCTACTTTCAGTACAGCAATTTAAACACTTAAATTTATACAAAATGGACACTTCAAAAATGATCAAAGCTTATTGCTTAAAAACTAAAGAAAAAAATGTACCAATGCATGACGCTGTAATTACAAAAACTGCTAAAGGCGGTTATATGGCTGGTGGTCATGACGGTAAAGGAAATAAAATGGCAGCTATCTTAAGCGAAGCAAATGCTTTAAAAGCAATCGCTGATGGTGTTGCTAAGAAGGGTTTTTAGGAATTAACAACTCGGTGAGATAATTCCTTATTTCATCAGACGCTTTCGCGTCTTCTTCTCTTATGATTTTTTCAGGGCCACCCATAAACGGTGGCCCTGATTCATTTTTAAGGCTAACTCACTTCCACCCATAAACGAGTGCCTCGATTATTTTTAACTTGTCGCCACCCCACTATACATTTTCTGTAGCACTCGATGACAATCTTCCATTGTCGCAATATCTTTGATGACCAACACAAATAATTTACCTACTTGCTTGAAGTGAGCATTGTTCATAGATGTTTGCGTAAAGGCTAATAGATTCTTAAACAAAGCACTTTCAAAATAAGGCGAATCTGGACGGTTGATAAAATAACATCTCAAAGTGGATTCTTTCAAAGTCATTTTTTCAAAGCCTAATGCAATGGCAATTTTTCTGGCTCTTACTGTTTCAAATAAATCAGCTACCGATTTAGGCATCGGCCCAAACCTATCGACCATCTCTTCTTTCATGGCAATTAACTCTTCTTCATTTTCTGATTGATCTAATCTAGTATATAATGAAAGTCTTTCTCCAATATTTTCTACATAGCTATCCGGAATCATGATTTCCAAATCTGTATCAATGGTACAATCCTGCACATAATCATCTTGTTGACTAATCTCTTCTTGGAATAATGCTGCGAAGTCTGAGCGCTTTAATTCTCTTACTGCTTCCGCCAATATCTTTTGATACATTTCAAAACCAATCTCTACCATAAAACCACTTTGCTCCCCACCTAATAAATTTCCAGCACCTCTAATATCCAAATCACGCATGGCAATCTGGAATCCGCTTCCTAATTCACTAAACTGTTCTAATGTTTGTAATCTTTTTCTTGAATCGTCTGGTAAAGTACTTATTGGAGGTGCCAATAAATAACAGAAAGCTTTTTTATTACTTCTACCTACCCTACCTCTTAATTGATGCAAATCACTTAAACCAAATTGATGCGCATTATTGACGATAATCGTATTCACATTAGGAATGTCTACACCACTCTCCACTATATTGGTACAAACTAATACATCATACCTTCTTTCAATGAAATCTAAAATCTTTTCTTCTAATTGATGCCCTTCTAATTGACCATGTGCATAGCCAATACTCAAATCAGGACAAAGTCTTTGAATCATTGCACACATTTCCGCTAAACCTTGCACTCTATTATGTATAAAAAATACCTGCCCACCTCTTTCAGTTTCAAAATAGATGGCCTCTCTAATAACATCTTCATGAAATACTTGTACTTCTGTATGAATAGGTTGCCTGTTAGCAGGAGCTGTATTAATAATGCTCAAATCTCTTGCACCCATTAAACTAAAATGCAAGGTTCTTGGAATAGGTGTTGCAGTCAATGTCAAGCAATCTACCGTGGTTCTTAAAGTTTTTAATTTCTCTTTATGTGCTACCCCAAATTTTTGCTCTTCATCAATCACCATTAATCCTAAATCTTTAAACTGAACATCTTTACCCAAAATACCATGCGTACCCACTAATATATCAATCTTACCTTCTTTTACTTTTTGAATCGTTTCTTTTTTCTGTGCAGCAGTTTTAAATCGATTGACATAGTCCACTGTTACAGGGAAGTCTTTTAATCTTTCTTTGAAGGTTTTATAATGTTGGAATGCAAGAATAGTAGTAGGCACCAAGACTGCAACCTGTTTGCCATCAATGGCCGCCTTGAATGCTGCACGAATAGCAACTTCTGTTTTTCCAAAGCCTACATCTCCACAAACCAATCTATCCATGGGTGCTGTATGTTCCATGTCTTTTTTCACATCAGCTATGGCCTTTGCTTGATCGATTGTGTCTTCATACATAAAAGATGCTTCCAACTCATGCATCATATAATTATCTGGGGTAAATGCAAAACCGGCCTGCGCTTTTCTTTGAGCATATAATTTTATCAAGTCAAAAGCAATGGTTTTAACTTTTGCTTTTGTTTTGTCTTTTAACTTCACCCATGCATCTGAACCTAACTTATTAATTTTAGGCGGGGCACCTTCCTTGCCAGTATATTTAGATATTTTATGCAGAGAATTAATATTCACATATAAAATATCACTGTCTTTATAAATAATACGAACAGCTTCCTGCATTACTCCCTTCACTTCCAATTTTTGCAAACCACTATAAACACCCACTCCATGATCAATATGCGTTACATAATCTCCGGGAGCTAAATCACGCAAGGTTCTTAAAGTAATGGCCTTACTCTTGGTATAAGCTTGTTTTACTTTGTATTTATGGTATCGCTGGAATATTTGATGGTCTGTATAGCATACCATTTTATGATCATGATCTATAAAACCTTCATGAATATTTTTTACAATAGGTGTAAACTGAATCTCTGTTTTTAAATCGGTGAAAATAGCATGCAAACGCTCTAATTGTTTTGCTTGTTCTGCAAAAATAAAAATAGCATAGCCTTTTTTTTCAAAGGATTGCAAATTCTCAATCAATAATTGAAACTGTCTATTAAACGCAGGCTGTACCTGTGTATTGAAAACAACTTTCTGCTTTGATAAATGTGGCTGATAGCCAAATTCAATGATATTTTTACTGACTAAAACTTCTTCTGTCAAATCCACTCCTATAAAATCATCTTGTGTTGTAAGTTTTTGATGTGGATCATTTTCATCCATCACTGGCTTCCCCCCATGATGTTCTATATAATCTTGCAATGCCTCAGCCTGATCAATTCCTTTTTGTTTGATAACATCCCAATCTTTCAACCACACTACCGTATCATTGGTTAGAAAATCTAATAAGGGAATTTTTTCTGTGTCTTCAAACTGAGTAGTCACATTAGGAATAATATTGACTTGTAACAATTTGCGTTCACTTAATTGGGTTGCTGGATCAAACAATCTGATACTATCCACTTCTTCTCCAAATAATTCAATACGATAAGGCTTTTCATTACCAAAAGAATAGATATCAAAAATACCTCCTCTTAATGCAAACTGTCCAGGCTCATACACAAAATCGGTTCTTTCAAAACCATAGTCTACCAATTGTTGCATCAATTGATTTAAATTAAGTGTATCATTGGTTTTTAATTGAATGATATTTTGCTGTAAAGTCTTGGGTAAAATAACTTTTTCAAAAATAGCTTCCGGATAACTTACTATAATTTTCTTATTGCCACCCATGGATATCTTTGTCAATGCCTCCGTTCTTAACATCACGTGCGAAGGATTTAACAAACTAAAATTCTGTGGTGTCTTAAATGAAGACGGAAAATAAAATAAGTCCAAAGCTTCCGTCAAACTCTCAACAGAGTTGAAGAAATAAGCAGCTTCTTCTGCATCATTTAAAACTATCAAGTGATTTAAACCTGCAGTTGACTCATTTTTAAAGATCGCTTCTATGATAAAAGCTGTAGAGGAACCATATAAGTTTTGAAGAAAAAATTGAGCGGGCTTATTTTGCGAACCGGACATAGTTATCCCGTCCACCAAGCTTTTTAGGAGGGGGGAATTATGAAACCTGTCAAACAAAGATTGTTCATTCATCGCTCAGGCTGCAAAGATACAGCTATCCTAATAAATGGCCTTTGAATTTACCAATATGTCTACTCTCTGCCATTGTCTAGGGCTAATTACAATGTTACTTGGTTGATTGTAATGATTAAATGAAGGAATAAAATAACCATCATATGCCCCTACTAAAACAACATAATTTCCTGCTGACAAATGACATTTAAAATATCCTTTGTTATCTGTTTCAATAATTTTTACTGGCTTTTGTTGAACAGATTTACACCACTGACCATCAAGGCCAATTAAATCTTCAATTCCCAATTTTTTAAATAAATACAATTTGGTTTTAAGTGGTTGCCCCTTATTACTAGCGTGATTTTGGATACCCATTTGATTCCCCCTAGCTTCACTTAGAAAACCTTCTATACCTTGCCTTGGTTGTGCCATAGTAGAAAGCAATAATATGTAGGCTAAAAAGAATTTCATAACTAGTAAATAGATAAGTTAAAGTTATGCATTTGTTTGTTGAGATTTCATTGTAATTTTAGCTTATGCATAGACAACCATATAAAATTTTTCTTTATTTATTTTTTGCAGTGATTCTGCCAATTCAAAATTTTGCACAGATCAATACGCAGACCGTTGCATTATTATCTGCATCAAAAAATATGGATTATGAAGCAAGATCCAACTATGCCGATGCAGTGATCAAAGCAAAAAAGAATGGCTGGGCTTTAAATTATTTAAATAAAAATAAATCAAGGGTAAGCTTGATGGGGGTAGATATGTATGGTCAACCTATTTATTTTACCAGTTTTGCAGATCCAGTTCATGCAATTACTGTAAATACAAACAAAGTTTGGCCTAATGGAGTTACAGGATTTAATTTAAATGGAAGTAGCGATAGCCTTACATACAAATTAGGCATGTGGGATGAAGGTGCAATTAGAAGTTCTCACTTTGATATTTTTGGAAGAGTCACCCAAAAAGATAATGCAACAAAAATTATAGATCATAGTACGCATGTTGCTGGTATTATGATTGCTAAAGGGGTCAATCCAGCTGCAAAGGGAATGATCTATGGTAGCAAAGGAATATATGCATACGACTGGAATAGTGATGTCTCTGAAATGTCTAGTGCAGCCGCAAACAATTTACTGATATCAAATCACTCTTACGGAACTGTTTGTGGCTGGGATTATAATGACGATTCTTCTAGATGGGAATACAATGGCAGATACAATGAAAAAGAAGATTATCGTTTTGGATTATACGACAATCAAGCCATGTTGTATGATTCAATTGCTTATAACGCTCCTTATTATTTAATTGTAAAATCTGCAGGTAACAGCAGATCCTCCAATGGCCCTACAAAAAACACTTCCACTGGTAAATGGTACAATAATGACTCAACTTATTGGAGAAGAGATCAAAACGGAAAATGGTTCAATGCAGGTTTAAGACCTGATAGTTTGAGTAATAATGATAGTTTTGAAACACTACCTGGGGATGTGAATGCCAAAAATATTTTAACAGTGGGTGCTGTGTCTGGCATATTAGCAGGATATGCTAAGAAAGAAGATGTAGTGATGAATAGCTTTAGTTCATGGGGACCAACAGATGATGGAAGAATTAAACCAGATATAGTTGGTGATGGCGTTTCTGTTTACTCCACCCTTTCAACCAACGACTCAAGTTATGGTTATCTGTCAGGAACTTCTATGGCAGCTCCAGGGGTTGCAGGCTCTTTACTTTTGTTGCAAGAGTTAAGTTATAAATTAAGCAATAAGCCAATTCGTGCTGCAACCATAAAAGCCTTGGCAATTCATACTGCAAATGAAGCTGGATTGTATCCCGGACCTGATTATAAACATGGTTGGGGATTGTTAAATACATCAGAAGCTGCCATAAGTTTAAGTAATGCCATAAGTAGTAATAATGCAAGCACATCTTCTGATTTAGTATACGAAGATGTATTACAAAATCAAGCTACTAAGACATATACTATTGTTGCTTCTGGAAAAAAAGCTTTGAAAGCCACTCTAGTTTGGACCGATGTAAAAGGCACTCCAAATAGTACACTAAATAACAACTCCCCTAAATTAGTGAATGATTTAGATCTTAAAATCACTTCCAATGGTGTTGTTACAGAAGCCTGGACATTGAATCCTGCAAGCCCAGATGCTGCTGCAAAAAGAGCCAATAATAAAATTGATAATGTTGAAAAAGTAGAAATAGACTCTGTGATAGTAGGAAATACTTATACAATTACGGTTTCTCATAAAAATAGTTTAGATAGAGGTAGCCAAGCATTTTCTTTAGTGATTAGTGGCGCTGGTGGTACTGCATATTGTAGCTCTACAGCAAGCAATACTGCAGGCACCAAATTGGATAGTGTTACTTTAAATAATATAGTTTTTGCCAATACAAGCTCCAACCAGTACATAGAAAATACCAAACAAATTATTATTGGTGAACCTTCTGGAGTATTGAATTATAGCATCAAATCTGCTAGTACAGATGCCACCAATAATACAAGGTTTATTAAAATTTTTATTGACTATAATAACAATGGCATATTTGACGCATCAGAAGAAGTTGCAACAAGTACTGCATTAACTAATGGAATCTATAGCGGTTCTATCAACTTGCCCAATACACTTTCTATAGGAGCTGTAACAAGGTTGAGAATTGTTGCTGTGGAAACTAATGCT
>JALRFB010000150.1 GCA_023256555.1 Sediminibacterium sp.
GATGATATTACTTTTACCACATCCATTTGGCCCGATAATGCCCGTTATGCCATCGTCAAAACTCACAATGGTTTTGTCAGCAAAACTCTTGAACCCTTTGATTTCTAATGACTTTAGTCTCACTTTCTTTGAACTTTTATATGTCTGCGAACATATGAAAAAAGATGTAAGATTTCAAGTAAAAAAAGGGCAATTTATGCCCAAAATAAAGAATTTATTAAGCCTTTTCGACCAGTTTTCCCCCTTCTGTGGTCAAAGTGCGTGAAGGGAACTTATTAACCACTATAAAATCGTGGGTTGCCATCAAAATAGCTGTCCCGTCTTCTTTGGCTATTTGCATCAATAATTGCATGATTTCGTCACTGGTTTCAGGATCTAACATACCTGTAGGCTCATCCGCTAGGATCAATTTAGGTGCATTTAAAAGCGCACGAGCAATATCCACTCTCTGCTGCTCTCCACCACTCATTTCATAGGTCATTTTAAAGCCCTTGTTCTGTAAACCCACTTTATTCAAAACATCGTCAATTTTTTGTTCCATCAGTTTTTCATCCTGCCATCCAGTTGCTTTTAGAACAAACTTTAAATTTTCGTGTACATTTCTATCAGTCAATAATTGAAAATCCTGAAATACAACACCTAAATTTCTTCTTAAAAATGGCAGGGTTTTCCATGTCATGTCTTTCAAATTAAATCCCACTACATTACCCGACCCTTCTGTTAATGTTAATTCTCCGTATAAAGTTTTTAATAAACTACTCTTACCGGCACCTGTTCTTCCAACTAAATAAACAAACTCTCCTTTCTCAACTTTCAAGTTGACGTCTTGTAAAATAAGACTACCACTTTGATAGATATTTACATTGTCTAATTGAATCACTAACTCGCTCATGGATGGTTTGTTTTATATAAAATTAATAGCTAAATGTTTCTGTTCCAAAACTTCCTTTTAAAACCAATTCTTTTGTAGCAGAGGCTTCTACTCTTCCAATAATTTGAGCTTCAATTCCTAAAGAAGCAGCAATTTGAATCAAGTTGGTTGCATCGCTTTCGTTTGTAAATATTTCTAATCGATGCCCCATGTTAAATACCTGATACATTTCTCTAGCATTGGCTCCAGAATTATCCTGAATCAATTTAAATATAGGAGGTACTTCTAAGAAATTATCTTTTACAATTCGCATTGGTCCTGGCAAATATTTCATGCATTTTGTTTGACCACCACCACTGCAATGAATCATTCCTTTTACCGCTTCAAAATGTGTAGATAAAATTGCTTTTACTAAAGGTGCATAAGTTCTAGTAGGGCTTAATAATAGTTTGCCCACTTGTATATCACCAAATCCAGGAATAGCAAGGGTATCCGTTACTTTGTTTTTTCCAATATACACTACTTCATTTGCTAAACTTGGCTCAAATGTTTCAGGATATTTTTCTGCGTATTCCTTACTTAATACATCATGTCTTGCACTTGTTAAACCATTGCTTCCTAAACCACTATTGTATTCTGTTTCATAATTAGCTTTACCATAACTAGAGAAACCGACAATTACTTGACCAGGCGCGATCAAATCATTGGTGATTAATTTTGATTTTGGCCATCTTGCAGTCATAGTCCCATTTACTGCAATAGTTCTCACCACATCTCCCACATCTGCAGTTTCACCACCTAAAAAAGCAATTTGTACCCCAAAATCTTTTAAGGTTTCAAAAAAAGCTTGAGTACCGTTGATCACCTGACTAATTACGTCTCCGTTGATAATTAATTTATTTCTATCAATAGTGCTGGAGAACAAAATTTGATCATAAATACCCACACATAATAAATCATCTAAATTCATTGCAATAGCATCTTGTGCAATACCCTTCCAAACCGATGCATCACCAGTTTCTTTCCAATATATATAAGCCAAGATACTTTTGGTTCCTGCCCCATCTGCATGCATAATATTGATATAATTGTTATCGCCCCCTAAAAAATCTGCATATAGTTTACAAAAAGCATTTGGGTATAAGCCCTGATCTAAATGCTGAATAGCTGCATGTACTTCTTCTTTTTGAGCGGATACTCCGCGTTGGGCATACAATGACATGGATCTAAATTGATTTGTGGCACAAAGGTACAATTGTTTTACATTTGTGCCATATTTAGCAATTGAAGATGAAGGTTTATTACGATTTACAAAATTTACCCCCTTTTAATAAGGCAGTCATAACCACAGGCGCATTTGATGGTGTTCATAAGGGGCACCAACAGATTATCCAAAAAATGAAGGCTATTGCTCAATCTATTCAGGGGGAAACATTAATTATAAGCTTTCATCCCCACCCAAGAAAAGTGATTTCTTCCGTTCCTGGAGAAATTAAGCAATTGACTCATATTAAAGAAAGAATTGCCTTATTAGAAAAAGCGGGTGTTGACCACTTGGTTGTTGTTCCATTTGATCATCGTTTTTCGAATATGACTGCCGAAGAATATGTAAAAGACTTTATAGTAGCTCATTTTAAGCCCGCACATATCATTGTTGGATACGATCATCGATTTGGTAATGGCAGAAAAGGAAATTTTGAATTATTAGAACAATTAGGAAAGGAATTTCAATTTACCGTGGATGAAATCAATGAACAATTAGTGGACGGAGAAATTGTGAGTTCTACTTTAATTAGAAATTGCATCACTGAAAAAAACATTCAACAAGCCAATAACTTGCTAGGTTATGCCTATTCATTTGAAGGTTTTGTTGTTAGAGGAAATCAATTGGGCAGAACTATTGGATTCCCTACAGCCAATCTTCATATCAATGATGAAGAAAAATTAATTCCTTCTAATGGAGTTTATGCAGTAAAAATTAAAGGAGAATGTTCTAATGGCCAATTATTAAACGGCATGATGAATATTGGAGTAAGACCTACTGTTGATGGACACAAAAAAGTAATAGAAGTAAATATTTTTGATTTTGATCAGGATATTTATGATCAAACCATAGTAGTTCAGGTATTTGAGTTTATTAGAGGAGAACAAAAATTTGATGGATTAGAAAGTCTAAAGCAACAATTGGCGCAAGACAAAATGCATACTGCTTCTATTTTACAGAAGTATCCATAATTTTTATTACTAATTCTTTTAACAAATCAGCATCTTCATTAGATGCGTCATTGATTCCCAATACACGCAAATTGTATTCGTGAATTAGTAGTAATATATGCTCTACCTTACTATAACTATAGTGTCTTGCAGCAGCTAAATAGTTTTTCACTAAGAATGGAGCAATACCTGCTTCGCTTGCAATCCTTCTTTCGTCTTTCGTTCCTAAACCATAGATAGAATATAAT
>JALRFB010000151.1 GCA_023256555.1 Sediminibacterium sp.
AGTCTTTAAATTTTATAAAGGCTCTCTAAAAACAACAAAACCCCTTGATTGCTCAAGGGGTTTTTTATATTCAATTGTATTGAATTATTTTTTAGCACCTGCTTTCTCCGCTGCAGACTCTTCTTGTTTTAATTGACGAGTCATAACGATAGAAGCCACTGGAATACGAGGTGAGTTCATGATCTCCATATTTGGAGTCTTGATATCTTCGATTCTTAAGTTACCGTTCAATTCTAAGTTAGTAATATCTAATTCGATAAACTCTTTTAAATCTTTTGGTAATGCTTTTACTTTAACAGCTTTAACTTTAGAGATTAACTTACCACCGGCTTTAACACCTGCAGCAGATCCTACTAATTTTAAAGGTAAAGTTGCAATAACTTTTTTGTTGTCTACTAATTCTAATAAGTCAACGTGAATTAATGCATCTGAAACTTTGTCAAATTGTAAATCTTTCAAAATACAATTGTACACTTTTCCATCAATTTTAATTTCTGCTAACTGGAATTCACTTGTGTACACTAAAGACTTAAATGCCTTTGCAGGAGCGTAAAAATTTACTTCCTGAGCACCCCCGTAAATTACACCTGGCACGTTTTCCTGAGAGCGTAGTTGGCGGGCGGCTTTTTTGCCAGCTTCGGTCCTCAAGTGTCCTTCGATTGTAACTTTTTTCATCTGAGTTCTATTTTATTAATTTAAATGATACCATTATTCTTTCTCAATAATGGAGCGCGAAGATAAGTAATAAAAAAGGAGAAACCAAAGTCTCTCCCTTTTATTATATAAGTTATTGATTATTAGCCTCTTGCCTTTAATTGCGAGTGCACAAATAAGCTGGTAATACTCTTATTTTCATAGGCATTTCTGATAGCAATAGCAAATAGATCCGCCACGGTGATTACCTTGATTTTTGAGCTTGGGTGCTTTAAAGGGATAGTATCGCACACTACTAATTCTTCCAAAATGGAGTTTTCGATGTTCTCATATGCTTTACCACTTAATACAGGATGTGTTATTAAAGCACGTACCGTTCTAGCGCCTTTTTCTTTTAATAAAGAAGCTGCTTTAACCAAAGTGCCACCTGTATCACATATATCGTCCACTAAAACAATGTCTTTCCCAGTTACATCTCCAATCACCACCATACTTGCAATCTCATTTGCACGCTTACGATGTTTATCACAGATAACCATCTCCGCATTAAAGTAGTTGGCTACTTCACGCACTCTGTTGGTACTGCCCACATCTGGTGCAGCAAAACAAAGGTTCTCTAATTTTAAAGACTCGATATAAGGGATAAATACAGCAGAACTATCTAAGTGGTCCACAGGCACATCAAAGAAGCCTTGAATTTGAGCAGCATGAAGATCCATGGTGATCACTCTATTCGCTCCTGCTGTTTCTAATAAAGAAGCTATAAGTTTTGCTCCAATCGCCACACGTGGTTTGTCTTTTCTATCCTGACGTGCAAAACCATAATAAGGAAGCACTGCAATAATCTTGTATGCACTTGCTCTTTTGGCTGCATCAATCATCAACAATAACTCCATTAAATTATCTGTTGGCGCGTAAGTGCTTTGCACTAAAAAAACATAATCGCCACGAATACTTTCCAAAAATACCGGCTGGAATTCTCCATCACTAAATTTTTGAATATTCACTTTACCAATGGGGGCGCCAAATCTTTGCGCAATCTTTTCTGCAAGTTCGGTTGAGCCTGTTCCTGCAAATATTTTAACTGAAGGGTTCATGAAGTTGGGTATTGCGTCAAAGTTAAAGAGAAGCACAAAAAGAATTAAATAATAAAAGCGCTACTTTTCAACAAGTAGCCAACTTATACACATATCATCCCATTTTATAGTATTTATACCCTGTATTTAAATGTCCGTTTCTTGGATTTTTATCGTAAAGCAATGATCCATGCGAGATTCAATTAAAAATTGGGCATCCGAAGACCAGCCCATCTATAAATTACATACCAAGGGACCAAAACATTTAAGCACCGCCGAATTATTGGCCATCATTTTACAACACGGCACTGCCAATCAAAATGCAATAGATGTTGCAAGGGCATTACTTGCAAGCACAGAACATAATTTTAAAAAACTAGCAAGCTTTACTTTAAAAGATATTTTGAACTTAAAAATCAAAGGCATTGGAAAAGTAAAAGCAGTGCGTATTTTGGCAGCTATAGAACTAGGATCTAGAAGAATGGAAACCCAATATCCACTGACAGCCATTACCCAAAGTTCAGAGGTAGTGAATTATTTAAAAAATAGTTTACAGTTTGAATCCAAAGAATATTTTATGATTCTTTTGTTAAATCAAGCGCATAAAATTATTCATGTAGAAACTTTGAGCGAAGGCGGTATTACTGGCACCATCGCAGATCCTAGAGTTATTTTTAGAACTGCTTTAATGCACGGTGCTACTAGTTTTATCATATGCCACAATCACCCCAGTGGTCAATTAAGACCAAGTAATATGGATGATCAATTAACCGAAAAAGTAAGAAAAGGGGCCAAGGTATTTGACCTCCAATTAGTAGATCATTTAATTGTGAGTACCGAGGGCTATTATAGTTATGCGGAACAATCTACTATTTGGTAATCTATGCTTGAGCTGTAGGTCCGCCAAAATTCATTGGAATTTCGATGGCTTCCATGTCTCCAATAGGTCCATTAGCTGCTTCAAACTTTTCGATATTGTCCACCATCGCTTTCATAAATCGCTTGGCATGCATTGGTGTTAAAATTACCCTTGATTTTACTTTGCTTTTTGGGGTACCAGGCATCACATTCACAAAATCAACTACAAATTCTGCATTACTATGAGTGATGATTGCCAAGTTTGCATAAGTACCTTCAGCAATTTCTTTAAATAATTCAATCGTTTTCTTGACTAGTGTTTTAGTAATTTGTTTAGTTATCTTACTTTGTTGTAGTAATTCACGACTTGCATTTAATGGTAGATCACTCGAACCATGACATGGCAGAACCAGAACAAGTGAATGATGTTGATCACTCAAATCATTAATCAAGGAAGAAGTGGTTGCTGTAGGTGTGCAGCAGTAAGGAGAAAGTATGATTAAGGGCATTATTCATTGGTCCATCGACAACCGGTTTTTTGTCATTCTGTTGACTCTCATGCTAGTTGCACTTGGAGTCTACTCACTAAGACAAACCCCGGTAGATGCAATTCCTGATCTATCTGATGTTCAGGTGATTATAAAGACATCTTATCCCGGACAAGCTCCGCAAGTTGTCGAAGATCAAGTGACATACCCCCTGACTACCGCAATGCTGTCGGTCCCGGGTGC
>JALRFB010000152.1 GCA_023256555.1 Sediminibacterium sp.
ACACATGAAACAACAGATAATGCACAAATTGAAACTACCATTGTGCCTGTTTTAACTAGAGTGGGCGGCTATGTAAAAAGATTAGATATCAAAGATTTCGATTCTGTAAAGCAAGATCAGTTAGTAGTTGAAATAGATGATGCTGATTTAAGAATGCAATTAGAAGAACAACAAGCCGATTTGCTTCAAGCAAATGCAGATCTTGCTAATGCTAAAGCGCAGTTAGCTAATGCAATACTTTCTTTACAAAGTAATAAAGGCGCTATTGATCTTAAAAAAATTCGACAAGAAAAATCTAGCAACGATTTAAAAAGAGATCAAAATTTATTTAAAGAACAAGCTATTACAAGAAAACAAGTTGAAGAAACTGAATTTCAAGTGGCAAGTGCTAATCAAGAATTAGCTAATGCTCAAACTGATTTAGCTACTGCAAAAAATAGAATTGAAGTGCTAAAGCAAAATGTAAATAGAGCTTCAGCTTTAATTGCAATGAAGAATACACGTATTAAAGAAACTGAATTAAAATTATCCTATACTAAAATTGCTGCTCCTGTAACGGGCAAAATTGGCAAAAAAAATATCAGTGTAGGACAATTTGTGCAAGCCGGAACACCTTTGTTTTCAATAGTTAACGATAGTAGTTACTGGATTGTGGCTAATTTCAAAGAAAGCCAATTAGAATATTTAAAAGAGGGAACGCAGGTTAAAATCAGAGTTGACGCTTTTCCAGAACTAGATGTAAAAGGCACTATAGTGAGTTTAAGTGAAGCAACAGGTGCAAAATTTTCTTTATTGCCTCCAGATAATTCAAGTGGAAATTTTATCAAAGTTACACAAAGAGTTCCTGTGAAAATTTCAATTGACAATCAAGCTGCATTCAAGAATAAATTAAGAGCAGGAATGAGTGTTTTTATAACAGTTGATAAATAATATAATGGCTACTCCAAAGGGATTTGCAAAATTTATTATCGTAATCACTACTGTATCAGCTGCTATTATGGAGCTGATAGACACTTCTATTGTGAATGTTGCTTTGACAGATATTTCTGGAAGTTTAGGGGTGAGTATTGAAGACATAAGTTGGGTAATTACTTCTTATGCTATTGCTAATGTTATTATTATTCCCTTAACTGGTTTTCTTGCAGAATATTTTGGTAGAAAAAATTATTACATCGTCTCCATGATAATTTTTACTGCCGCTTCTTATCTATGTGGTCAGTCAGATAGTTTGATAGAATTAGTTATATGGAGATTTATACAGGGGGTAGGTGGTGGAGCATTGCTCTCCACATCCCAGGCTATTCTTTTTGATGCTTTTGAGCCTAAAGAAAGACCCATGGCTGCCGGTTTATTTGGAATGGGTATTGTGTTAGGTCCAACCTTGGGTCCAACATTGGGTGGATGGATTATTGAAAACAATAGCTGGCCTTTAATTTTCATGATTAATATCCCCATTGGCGCTCTTGCTACTTTTCTAGCATTTACTTTTATAGATAAAAAAGAAGGTGAGGGTAAGAATAAGAAAAATATTAAAATTGACTATACCGGCATTTTATTATTAGCAGTGGGAATTGGATGTCTTCAATATGTTTTGGAAAGAGGAGAGTCCGAAGAATGGTTCAGCAGTGAAACAATTCGTTTTTGTTCAATGTTGGCTGTTGTGGGGCTAGGCTTATTTATTTGGTATGAGTTAAGTATTAAACAGCCTGCTGTTAATCTAAGAGTGCTCACTAATCGGAATCTTGCATTTACCACTGTATTTACTTTTGTTGCAGGTTTTGGTTTGTTTACCTCAGTATTTGTTTATCCTGTATTAGCACAAAGGGTAATGGGTTATACTGCTTTTGAAACAGGTATATCTTTGTTGCCCCCTACATTAGCGGGCGTTATTATGATGCCAATCATAGGTAAATTAATGAGCAAGGGGGTCACTCCTATTCCATTTGTAATAGTTGGCTTTAGCTTGTTTGCAGTATATGCATTTTATAGTGCTGCAATGCCTCCAGATGCCTCTAAATGGGATTGGTTTTGGCCACTTTTGATCAGGGCTTTTGGAATTTCAATGAGTCAATTGCCTTTAATCAATCAAGCAGTAGTTGGTCTCGAATCTAAAGATTATGCTTCAGGCATTTCTTTAAATAATATGATTAGACAATTGGGTGGTGCTTTTGGTATTGCTATGGCAAACAATTATGTAGCACAGCAATATTTTCATCATAGATCTAATTTAGTAGCACATATACCCGCAGATGGAGCAGCTTGGCAAGAAAGAGTAGGCACGATTAGTCAAGGAATTATTGCCAAAACAGGCGATATACATGGAGCTACACAAAAAGCGTATAAACTAATTGACTTGTCTATTGATAGACAATCTTATTATTTATCATATTTAGATACGTTTAGGTTGGTGGGTATTTTCTTTCTATTAGTTATACCATTAGTATTCTTTTTAAGAACCAGTAAAAAAATGGATAAAGCTGCAATGGAAGCTGCAGCAGAAGCACATTAAAATAAAAAGTATGAAAAAAATTATAGTAGTCATTGCTAGTATTGTATTGATTTCAGCTAACGCTCAAGCACAAAATTTAGTGAATAGCGAATTGCAAAATATTTTAAATCAATCTTTGGTATACTTTCCAAAAGTAAAAGAAGTTCAACAGACAGTTCAATTGTCTGAAGAAAAACTAGCATTGACAAAATTGAATGCTTACCCAGATATCAATTTTGATGCTAGCTATGCTTATGTTCAGCCAAAAATTGAAGTGGCATTTGGTGATAAAATGTTTCAGTTTGCGCCAGAGCATAATTATGGTGCAGCAATTAACGGAGTGTATACTTTGATGGATTTCGGTCGCTTGAAAGCGAATATTGAAAGATCTAAAATGGAATTACAAACCTCTAAACATGTAGCAGCGCAGCTTAAAGAATCTTTATTTTACCAAGTTACACAATTGTATTTTCAAATTATCTATGCTAAGAAAGCTATTGAAATTCAAAATACGGTTTTAGCAGTTTTAAATGAAAACAAAAAACTAATTGAAACACAATTGAAAAATGGCAATGCTATACAATTAGATCTATTAACTATTCAATCAAAGATTGACAATGAGAATAACAGAAAAATTGATGTAGAAACTAATTTGAAAAAACTTACTAATTTATTGACATATGCTACTGGAGTGGATAAAGTAAAAGAAAGTGATTTATCTTTTACGCTTAAAAACTATACAACAGAAGAGGCATTACAACTAGCGATAATGAATAATCCAAGTTTAGCTATTGCAAAAGATAAAGTAAATGTTGCTAAAGCAGAA
>JALRFB010000153.1 GCA_023256555.1 Sediminibacterium sp.
TTGCGCAAAATGCAAAAGCAATTTCAATTTGATATCATTATTTCAGACAATCGTTTTGGTTTTTATCATAAGAATATTCCTTCAGTTTTTATTACACATCAATTGAATATTCAAACTGGTTTTCATTGGTCAAATTCTATTATCAGCATTTTACAATATCGTTATATAAACAAATTTGATGCACTGTGGGTTCCTGATATAGAAGGAGAAAAAAATTATGCAGGACTATTAAGTAATCCTATTAAAAAACCAAGTATTCCAATTTGGTATATGGGTGCGCTTTCCAGATTAGAACCAAATGTAGAAAACGCTTCGCAACAAAAGATTCAATTTTTAGGAATTGTAAGTGGACCAGAACCTCAAAGAACACTTTTTGAAAATGCATTATGGATGCAAGGTAATGCAGGTAATGATGCTTTTGCCATTGTTGCTGGTAGGCCTATTGGTAATAATGAGCCTACAAATTCATTAAAGGGAAAATTATATCCTCATGCTAAAGGAACAGATCTGACTGATTTAATTAGCTCAGCAGAATACATCATTTTTAGAGGAGGTTATACAAGTTTAATGGAATTAATTCCTTTTAAGAAAAAGCTGATCATTATTCCCACACCTGGTCAAACAGAACAAGAATATTTAGCAACTTGGTGGGAAGCTAATCATTGGGCCGTTCATTTTAATCAAGAGGATTTTAATTTAAAAGAAGCTTTAGTTAAAGCAGGCTCTATGCATTTTGATCAACCTATCTTTTATCCATTTTCAATAGAAACACTAAAAGACAAGCTGAAGGGCTTAACTTTGTAATCATGGCCATTCAGAAATTGACGATAGAAGATTATGTTGCGGTTGCTCATACTGGCATTGTCATTGATGTAAGAAGTCCGGACGAATTTGCACATGCGCATATTCCTAATGCTCTATCCCTTCCTCTTTTTAATAATGAAGAGCGCGCATTAGTGGGAACTACTTATAAACAAAAAAGTAGGGAACAAGCTATCAAAGTGGGTCTTCCTTTATTTGGTAATAAAATGTTGCCAATGGTGGAGTCGGTAGAAATTTGGGTGGATGCATTTCAGAAGAAAAATAAAACAAACTCCACTACTATTTATGTGCATTGTTGGAGAGGCGGGATGAGAAGTGCAGCAGTTGCATGGTTACTAGATTTATATGGTTTCAAAGTTTGTCAATTAATTGGTGGCTACAAAGCTTATAGAAATTGGGTTTTAGCACAGTTCACTAAAAATTACACCTTAAAAGTAGTTGGCGGTTATACTGGCTCTGGAAAAACAGAGATTTTGCAAGAGTTAAAAAAGCAAGATCAACCTGTTATTGATTTAGAGGGATTGGCCTCTCATAAAGGATCTTCTTTTGGTGCCATTGGACAAGAGAAACAACCATCTCAAGAAATGTTTGAAAATAAATTGGCCACTGAACTTTTTGCTTTGTCTGATAAAACTATTTTAATAGAAGATGAAAGTCAAAGAATCGGAACTGTGATGTTGCCCACTCCATTTTTTAAATTATTAAGAAGTAGTGATTGTTATTTTATTAAAATTCCTTTTGAATCAAGATTAGATTTTATTGTTCAAGGTTATGGAGGCTTTAAAGCAGAAGACTTAATTGCTGCAACATATAGAATTCAAAAAAGATTGGGTGGTTTAGAAACTAAAAACGCGATAAATTATATTTTAGAAAAAGATATTAAAGCCGCATTTCAAATTTTATTATCTTACTATGATAAATGGTATGAGAAAGATAGAAAGCTTATACCTATTGAAGCGAACAAAGTAGATCCTATTGAAAATGCAAAATTAATACAATCATGCATCAACTCTTAAAGTGGTGGTATTTTAATATTCTTGGGTGGAAAGTGGAAGGCGCTTTTCCTTATCATTTAAAAAAATCAGTTGTGATTGTGGCCCCACACACACATCGTAATGATTTTTTTCTTGGAGTAGCTTTTAGAAAATTGCTTCATTTAGAGTTTGTTAGATTCTTGGGCAAAAAAGAGCTATTTATTCCTCCATTCAGCTGGATTTTAAAAAGTATGGGGGGAAGTCCAGTAGATCGTTCCAAAAACAATAATATGGTAGACCAGGTGGTACAATTATTTAATAGTAACGAAAGTTTTCATTTAGCACTCTCCCCAGAAGGCACTAGAACTAAAGTGACCAAGCTCAAAACCGGATTCTATCATATTGCCAAAAATGCACAAGTTCCTCTTGTGATGATTGCCTTAGATTTTGAAAATAGAAGAGTGGTTTTTGCTGAGCCCTTTGAAACAGGGCCCGAAATGAAGGCTGATTTTAGAAAAATTATTGATTTTTTTAAACAATACAAGGGAAAAATACCCGAATATGGCATTTCAGATGAAATAGAATGTTAAAGTAAAATTTATAATATAATAAATTTTAAAGGCTACAAATGAATCCTTATTTTTGTTTAGGCCTTGGGCTATTAATTGTTCAATTAAAAAATCGACAAATATGAAAACTAAAATTTTTTTAGCGCTTGCAGTAGTTAGCTTAGGTGCTTATTCTTGTGTAAGTCCTAAGAAATTACAAGAAGCAGAAAACAAGTACACTCAATTGAATGGTGCTTATGCTGAATTACAAGGTAAATATCGTGATGCTCAAGATGCAGCTTCAAAACAAAAATCTGATGCAGATAGAATTGCTGCAGAAAACAAAGCAAACCAAAGCAAGATTGACGATTTAAACAAACAAATCGAATTCTTAAAACAAAATAATAATGTTGTTTTAAGTCAATTAAAAGATATGTCTGTTGTGACTGGTGCACAAGCAGAAAGCATTAAAAAATCTTTAGAAAACATTGGTGCTAAAGATTTATATATTCAAGGCTTACAAAGTTCAATGGCTCGTAAAGATTCTATCAACATGAATTTGGTAATGAACTTGAAAGGTGCAATTGGTGATTTAAGTGATGAAGATATTAATGTGAAGGTTGATAAAGGCGTTGTATACGTTGATATCTCTGATAAATTATTATTCAAGAGCGGAAGCTTTAGTATTTCTGATAAAGCAAAAACTGTATTAGGTAAAGTTGCTAAAGTTTTAGCTGCTCAACCTGATATCGAATTCATGGTAGAAGGTCATACAGATACTAAGCAATTATTAGACAATGGTTCTGCATTAGAAGATAACTGGGATTTATCTGTAAAAAGAGCCACTACTGTTGTTCGTGTATTACAAGAAACTTATGGTATCGATCCTAAGCGCATGACTGCAGCAGGTA
>JALRFB010000154.1 GCA_023256555.1 Sediminibacterium sp.
AGCATGCACAGCTCCATTTGCTGGGATTATCATTGATAAAGGTAAAAGAAAAACATTATTATTTGTTTCACTTGTACTTTATGCTCTTACAGGAACTACAGGTTTATATCTAGATTCAATCGAAGGTTTTTTGATTGCCAGGGCATTTTTAGGAATATCAGTAGCAGGAATCATGACATCTGCTCAAACATTAATTGCAGATTATTATTACGGGGAAGAACGTAATAAAGCACTTGGATTACAGGGTACTTTTATCTCTTTTGGTGGTGTTCTTTTTGTTGCAATTGCAGGCCTATTAGCTACTATGTCATGGCGCTACCCTTTCAGTTTATATGGTCTTGCTTTATTACTTGCTTATCCAGCATTTCTGTTTATTCATGAACCAAAGAAAAAACATAAAGAAGAAAACATAGATAATCTAGAACATTCAACATATACTATTCATACTATTTCAATTATCGGTATATGTTGTATAGTATTTAGTGGCATGGTAATTTTTTACTGCATACCTACACAATTACCCTTTTTACTTAAAACCTATGGAATAGATTCACCTGCTAAAGCTGGTGCAATAGTTTCTCTTGCAACATTATGTGGTGGTATTACTTCCTTTTTGATGCCTAAACTCAAAAAAATTATCTCATTTGCTAGATTAGGTTCTCTTTCATTTGGATTACTGGCAATTGGTTTTTTGGGGATTCAACTCACACCATCTTATCCAATTATTTTACTTTCCGCCTTATTTGCAGGCGCTGGTATTGGATTGTTAATGCCGTCTATGAGACTTTGGGTAATAACTCTAGCAAATCCCAAAATTAGAGGGAGATCAGTGGGATTTTTAACATCTTCTTTATATTTAGGACAATTCCTATCGCCCATCATTGCTCAGCCAATTGTCTCATTACAAAGTATTCAGTCTCTATATGTAATTATTGCTTGTATAGCTGGTACTTTATCAATCATCTTATTTCTTAAATCAAAATAAGATATATAATTCTTATTGTTGTATAGTCGAATATAGATTAGGGTTTTAAGTACCTTTTACTCAATATTTAAGTACGTATTTCCATGTTTATTGAAACTATTCTTTATCAGCATGGTTATTTCTTTACACAATTTTCACAAACTTTATTTACAAACTAAGTACAATAATGAGATCTATTTTATTCCTATTTTCTTGTTTATTCTCTGCCTATTTGTCTGCACAAACATATAATCCTTTATGGATTCCAGATACATTATCGGGAAGCAATATCACATTAACTATTAAAGATACATTCGCTCAGTTAAGAGCAACTGGGAATCAAACTATCACTGGTGGAATAAATAATAGTAAGTTTTGGGGTCCAACGATATTTATAAATAAGGGTGATACTGTCCACATGAATGTACTTAATAAACTTAATGATAGTACTACAATTCATTGGCATGGAATGCATTTACCAGCAGTAATGGATGGTGGTCCTCATCAAGTTATACCCCCAGGAACATTATGGCAACCATATTGGAAGGTAACTAATAATGCTGCAACATATTGGTATCATCCTCATTTACACGAAATGACATTAGAGCATTTGTCTAAAGGAATTGGTGGATTTATCATAGTGAAAGACGCAGAAGAATCAGCTTTAGCACTACCAAGAACTTATGGAATTGACGATATTCCTCTGATGCTAACAAGCAGAAGATACAATAATGCTAATCAATTTGTTGTGCAAAATGTAGCATATGGTGATTACCTATTAGTAAATGGGACCAGAGATCCAGAAATTACTTTACCAAAGCAAATAGTCCGTTTAAGACTTCTTAATGCAGAAGTTGAAAGGGCATATAATTTTGGCTTCAGTGACAATAGAAAGTTCTACATTATTGCAAATGATGGTGGTTTACTAGATAAACCTGTTCAAGTAAGCAAATTGCTAGTTGCTGTTGGTGAACGATATGAAATTTTGGTAGACTTAAGTAATGACAATGTTGGTTCTAGCTTAAATTTAATGTCATATAATGCTAATCAACCTTTTGGATTCCCTGGCGGCGAACCAGCTGCTCAAGGTAATTTTGGAAGCTTACTTAATAATAAAGATTTTAACTGCCTTCGCATAAATATTGGGCAATCAACAAATTCCCCAATTACATCTATTCCCACTTCTTTGATTTCAAATCAATTTATTAATTCAGCAGATGCCACAGTTAGCCGTTCAATCAATGTAAAAGGTGGAGTTCCAGGCAATCCTACTCCGTTTAATTTTAATGACAAAATTTTTGACATAAATAGGATTGATAATACCGTCAATTTAAATGCTATAGAAAAATGGACAATCACAAATAGCAATGTTTTTGGTCATACTTTTCATATTCATGATGTTCAATTTAAGTTAGTTTCCAGAAATGGAAATACTAATGCAGTTGGACTACATGAGCAAGGTTGGAAAGATGTACTTTATTTACCGAGAAATGAGAACGCAACTTTTATTGCAAAATTTGATGATTATGCAGATCCCATTCACCCTTTTATGTATCACTGTCATTTTTCTAATCATGAAGATGATGGTATGATGGGACAATTTGTTGTGAATAATCCAAGTTCAATTATCGAAAATATGCCTGATGAATCTCAATATACCCTATTTCCTAATCCTGCTTCTGATGTGATTTTTATTGAAAATACAGGCATTGAAATCTATTATATAACAATTGTAAATAGTTTAGGAAAATCAGTGATGATGCTTCCTCAACCAGAAATTAATAAAGGTATTTCTATAGCACATCTTCCTAAAGGCATGTATTATATGCAGATAATGGATGCAGCTACAAAAACAACTATTACAAAACAATTCAGTAAATAAACCTTTTATATAAATCGATAATCTATTGACAATGAAAAAACTCTATTATGTTTTTATGATTTATTTTATCATGATTTCATTGTCAATAAGTGAAATCTATGCAAAGGAAAAACAATCAATTATTAATAGAATCATAAAACCTTTTTCAGCTCCAACTGCGTTAGGTACTTTGTTTTCATTGCAAGAAAAAGATGAATATACAGCCATTGCAGTTGTTTTTACGTGTAATCATTGTCCATTTGCAAATTTATACACAGATAGATTAAATGCCTTTTATCAAGAATATCTTCCTAAAGGTGTTTTACTTATTGCCATAAATCCAATGGATTCAGTTCTTTATGAAGACGAGACATTGTATAATATGAAAACAAAAGCTATTAAAGATCAATTTCTTTTCCCTTATCTT
>JALRFB010000155.1 GCA_023256555.1 Sediminibacterium sp.
CACTTTGTGTTTGTTTGGCTTTTTTTATACTCGTTAGCTTTCAAGAGCGAGCTCTTGCGCTACTCGCATAAAAAAAGCCTCTCAACTTGCGTTGAGAGGCTTTGTGCCTCAGGCGGGAATCGAACCCGCACGGGCGTTGCGGCCCACAGGATTTTCTTACTACTATGGTTTTCACCACCCTACTGGTTTGTAGTCTGGACTATGCCTTCACCATATCTTTCGATTTAGGTGCTCCGTGTCTAGTCTCTACACGTTCCCTTTCGGGCTTCGCTCGGTATTCCCATTTAAAAGGGTTCGCCGAATTTACGGAGTTCTACATCTTCCATTTCTAGAAGTGCACTCAAATTATGTTCATCCAAAGAACATTGTCTAAGTCCTGCGTGTCTACCAGTTCCACCACCAAGGCGTCTTTCACAGACTTAAAAAAAATCCCGAACCGAAATTCGGGATTTTGAGCGGAAGACCAGGCTCGAACTGGCCACCCCGACCTTGGCAAGGTCGTGCTCTACCAAATGAGCTACTTCCGCTTGTACAAGAACTAATTTTTGGAGTGCGAAAATAAGGATTTAGCACACACCAACAAAAAAATTTTCTATTTATATTCTGGCTTATACTGAGAACTTGTATTTACTTCTGGATTAGGCTTTTTAAACCCACTAGAAAATACTTTAGAGCAGTTTCCTACTACTAATGCTAATAAAGCAAATACAGACACATAAAAGAAAAATCTTGAAGAACTAACCCAGTTAGTTGCGATATCTTTTTGTGCTTCTTCTGATGTATGCAAATCTTGTGACATATAAATTATTTACGGATGCAAAAATAACAACAAGTTCTTAATAATCTTGCTCTTAGAGCACAATTTTATTAAAATGTTGCTTGTTTTTAATAAAGTAGTCCCAAACTAAGGAATCATTATATACACCATCCAATGTTTTCATGGATTTTGGGCTTTTCGATCTGATTAATTTACCAGATAAAATATGTGTAATATAGCCAAAGTGTGCAGCTACTATGGCTCTAAAAAAGGCAATATCTCCACTAAATAAACCCTTCCAGGCAGATATAGCATCCAGTGCAAACCTGAATGGGATCTTCCATATTAATTCCTTTAATGGAAGATTTTTTGTGAGCATGATTAGATTATTCTTAAAATTGAGATACACTTTTCTTCCCCCTCTTGGCAAAGTACCTGCCCCAACATGAAAAACTTTAGAAGAAGGACATGCATATAAATGATATCCTAATAATTGCATTCTCCAACATAAATCAATTTCTTCTTGGTGTGCAAAAAAGCTAGCATCAAACCCATTCAATTCATGAAAAAGTGCTGATCGAATCATCATTGCAGCTCCTGTTGCCCAGAAAATTGGACTGGGTTCATCATATTGTCCTTGATCTAATTCACAAATATCAAAAACCCTCCCTCTTGAAAATGGATATCCTAAGGCATCTATCCACCCCCCTGCTGCACCTGCATATTCAAATCTGTTTGGTTCATTATAAGACAGTACCTTGGGCTGACATGCGCCAATTTTATGATTAGACTCCATCAAATCAACCATTGGATTAATCCAATTAGCATTTACATCGACATCAGAATTTAATAAAACAAAATAATCTGCTTGTACTTTTTTAAGTGCCCAATTATATCCACCTGCAAAACCTTCATTCTTTGAATTAGTTATGACGGTAACTGTTCCAAATTCATTTTTCAAAACCTCGAGAGAATTATCAGAAGAACCATTATCTGCCACTACGATCTCCAAATTTTCATATTGCGTATTCATCACAGAAGGTAAAAAAGACCTTAAATGATGTACCCCATTAAAATTTAAAATGACGATGGCTACCCTTGGTTTCAATGAATTTGTTTTTGCGAATGTAAGCCCAAATTATGGGAATTTCTGCTAAAAATACTAACTTCGAACTATGCAAAAGGGCCTAATTTTATTTTTGAACCTAGATTTATTGAATCATCCCTTTGGGTACTAATTCAACCCAACCTGCATATCGTTTCTACAGCCATTAAATAATGGTCAGGACGAATTCATTACATTTTAGTTTATTTTAAATCTTATTATCATGGACACTAATCATACCATTAGTTCGAACGCACAATATTTCTTGGATCTAGAAGATCAATTTGGTGCACATAATTACCATCCTATTCCCGTTGTTTTGGAAAAAGGAGAAGGTGTTTATTTATATGATGTTGACGGAAAAAAATATTTCGATTTCTTAAGCGGATATTCTGCAGTCAATCAGGGACATTGTCATCCTGCTATTATAAAAACCTTGCAAGAACAAGCCAATAAACTCACATTAACCTCTAGAGCATTTCACAATAATTTATTAGGTGAATACGAGCAATACATTACAAAGTATTTTGGCTATGACAAAGTACTTCCAATGAACACGGGCGTAGAAGGCGGAGAAACTGCTATTAAATTAGCAAGAAGATGGGGTTATGCAGTAAAAGGCATTCCTGAGAATCAAGCTAAAATAATTTTTGCAGAAGGTAATTTCTGGGGAAGAACATTAGCGGCGATATCTTCTTCAACAGACCCAAGTAGTTTCAAAGGATTTGGTCCTTATATGCCTGGCTTTGGCATTGTAGCATACAATGATTTAAATGCATTAGAGGATCAACTAAAAGATCCTAATGTAGCAGCATTTATGGTTGAACCAATTCAAGGGGAAGCTGGTGTAGTTATTCCTGACGAAGGCTATCTAAAAGGAATAAGAGATTTATGTACTAAATACAATGTATTATTTATTGCAGACGAAATTCAAACCGGTTTAGCAAGAACAGGAAAAATGTTGGCATGTGATCACGAAAATGTAAGACCAGATATTTTAATATTAGGAAAAGCATTAAGTGGAGGTACATTACCAGTTGCTGCAGTTTTAGCTGACGATATAATTATGCTACAAATTAAACCAGGCGAACATGGATCTACTTATGGCGGCAATCCATTAGCATGTGCAGTGGCGATGAAATCTTTGGAAGTATTGAAGACAGAGAAAATGGCGGAGAATGCAGAAGCAATGGGTAAAATTTTAAGAGCAGAAATAGAAAAGTTAAACTCTCCATTAATAAAATTGGTTAGAGGAAAAGGTTTATTAAATGCTATTGTAATCAATCATTCAGATCCAGAAGTTTCCTGGGAGCTTTGTTTGCATTTAAAAGATTTAGGCCTTTTAGCAAAACCAACTCATGGAGATAAAATTCGCCTTGCACCACCAC
>JALRFB010000156.1 GCA_023256555.1 Sediminibacterium sp.
ACCAGACTTTCCATGTTCAAAGCTTAAATCTTGCAAATGACAATCACCTGCCTGATCACAAATTGGACAGTCCAATGGATGATTCAATAATAAAAATTCTACCACACCTGCTCTTGCATCCACTACTTTTTCACTAGTAATATTCTTCACTTCCATTCCATCCATTACAGTGGTTCTACAAGATGCCACCAATTTTGGCATGGGGCGAGGATCTTTTTCAGAACCCTTAGATACTTCTACTAAACAGGTTCTACACTTACCACCACTACCTTTTAATTTACTATAAAAACACATTGCAGGAGGTGCTACTTCACCGCCAATTTTTCTAGCAGCTTGTAAAATAGTAGTGCCCGCAGGTACTTCAACGGTAATGTTGTCGATGGTTACTTTAAATAATGTTTGTTCGCTCATAGTTTATCTTTCTATGTTATGCAGGTACATGAATTGGATCTGCATAGTGTTGTAAACCAAAATTGCTTGTTTGTGAAAGTTCAGGGTTGTTAACATGCCATTCAAATTCGTCACGGAAATGACGAATTGCTGCAGCTACTGGCCATGCAGCAGCGTCACCTAATGGACAAATGGTATTCCCTTCTATTTTTCTTTGAATATCCCACAATAAATCTATATCACTGATAGATCCTTTACCGTGTTCAATTTTATATAATATTTTTTCCATCCAGCCAGTACCTTCTCTACATGGAGAACATTGTCCACAACTTTCGTGTCTATAAAATCTTGCCAATGTCAAAGTATTTTTTACAATACATTGATCTTCGTCTAAAACAATAAATCCTCCAGAACCTAACATAGAACCTGTAGCAAAACCACCATCACTCAAACTCTCGTAGTTCATGTAACGTGTTTCTCCTTTCGCAGTTTTTAATAATAAATTAGCAGGTAAAATTGGCACAGAAGATCCACCAGGGATACATGCTTTTAGTTTTTTGCCTCCTTTGATACCACCACAGTATTCATCACTATAAATGAATTCTTCCACTGAGATAGTCATATCAATTTCATACACACCTGGTTTATTGATATTACCACATGCAGAAATTAATTTGGTACCCGTAGATCTACCAACGCCAATCTTTGCATACTCATCGCCACCCATATTTATGATTGGAACAACTGCAGCTAAAGTCTCTACATTATTTACTACTGTTGGACGCTGCCATAATCCTTGAATCGCTGGGAAAGGAGGTTTAATTCTTGGATTACCTCTTTTACCTTCTAATGACTCAATCAATGCAGTTTCTTCACCACAGATATATGCACCACCACCTCTTTGTACATGTATATCACAATCAAACCCAGTACCTAAAATATTTTTTCCTAAAAATCCAGCTGCTTTAGCTTCATTGATGGCTTCTTCTAAGATATCTGGAATCCAAGCGTATTCACCTCTGATATATATATAAGTATCATTAGAACCTAGAGCAAAACTTGAAACAATTAAACCTTCGATTAATAAATGAGGTAAAAATTCCATTAAGTATCTATCCTTAAAAGGACCTGGCTCACGTTCGTCTGCATTACATACCAAATGACGTGGAACGCCTTCAGGCTTTGCAATAAAACTCCATTTCATACCTGTCGGGAAACCAGCACCACCTCTACCTCTTAAACCACTTTTCTTTACTTCCTCTACAATCAATTCAGGGTTCATCTCTTTCAAAGCTTTTTCTACCGAACGATATCCACCTTCTTTGCGATACACTTCAAAGGTTCTTATCCCTGGTACATTTGCTTTATCTAATAATAGTTTTACGCCCATTGTTATTTATTTAACTACTTAGTTTAATTTTTATTTGCTGCAGCTTGACGATACTCTGCTATAATTGCATCCACTTTTTCTTTTGTCAAATGCTCTTTATAAATCTTTCCCACTTGCATCATTGGAGCATATCCACATGCTCCTAAACATTCTACCAATTTTAATGTAAACAAACCATCTTGAGTCGTTTCACCTGGTTGAATATTTAATACTTGTTTGATGTAATCAATAATATTATCCGAACCACTAATCATACAAGGACCTGTTTGGCAAACTTCAAATACATATTTACCCACTGGCTTTAAATTGTACATAGAGTAGAAAGTAGCTACTTCATACACTTCGATGGGTTCTAATTGTAATAAACTTGCCACATAATCTAAGGCTTCTGTTGGCAACCAACCATCAAAGCTCTCTTGCGCTAAATGTAACACTGGCAATAAAGCACTTTTTTGCTTTCCTTCTGGATATCTTGCCACCAAGCGTTTAAACTCGGTCATTTGTGTATCATTAAATATATATGCCATACTATTCTTTTCTATTTTAATTATGCATCTAATTCGCCTGCAATTAAATTCAAACTACTCATGGTTACCACTGCATCACTTAACATGCCACCTTTAATTAATTCTGGGTAAGCCTGATAGTAAATGAAACATGGTCTACGGAAATGTAAACGGAAAGGTGTTCTACCACCATCACTGATTAAGTAAAAACCTAACTCTCCATTACCACCTTCTACCGGACTATAAATTTGTCCTTTTGGTAAATCAATCTCTCCCATGATAATTTTGAAATGCCAAATCAATGCTTCCATCTTTGTATACACATCTTCTTTTTTAGGAAGATAATATTCAGGGACTTCTGCATGGAATATTTCTGCATCCGTTCCTTTGAAAGATTGAATTTTATTATATGCTTGTTGGATCAATGACAAACTTTGCCACATCTCTGCATTGCGAACCAAGAAACGATCATAGTTGTCTCCAGTTGAACCAACAGGAATAGTGAAATCAAAATCTTGGTAACTGCTATATGGATTCGCAACACGTACATCATAATCCACGCCAGCTGCTCTTAAATTAGGTCCTGTAAAACCATAGTTCATCGCGCGCTCAGCACTAATTCCTCCAGTACCTTGTGTACGCTCCATGAAAATTCTATTACGCGTAAACAAGCTTTCAAACTCTTTCAACACATTAGGATATTCATTTAAGAATTTCTCCAATTTGGTAAATGCTGTATTAGAAAAGTTTCTTTCGAAACCACCAATTCTACCAATATTAGTAGTTAATCTTGAACCACATACTTCTTCATAAATTTCATAAATCAACTCTCTATATTGCATCACATATAAGAAACCAGTGTATGCACCTGTATCCACACCCACGATAGAATTACAAATTAAATGATCTGAAATACGAGCCAATTCCATGATGATGATTCTTAAATAATCAACACGCTTT
>JALRFB010000157.1 GCA_023256555.1 Sediminibacterium sp.
CAAAGGAATACCACGACCATAATCTCGTATAGTAACCCTTTTTTCTTGAATAGCGATCTCGACCTGCTTACCATAACCCATAGTATGTTCGTCAATACAGTTGTCAATCACTTCCTTAATCAACACATAAATACCGTCATCAGGGGCTGATCCATCCCCCAATTTTCCGATATACATACCAGGTCTCAAACGAATATGTTCTTTCCAATCCAAAGACCTAATCGAGTCTTCATTATATTCAACGGGTACTTTAGCTTCTGCCATAATTATCAATACTTTAGGGGCATAAAAGGCCCCGATTTTGTGCAAATCTAATTCTCAAACGACCTTATGCCATCTAAAATTGTTCAAAAAGGCTTAAATGTGGATAAATGGATTAAAGCAGTATCTTTAATCCATCGAAAATCAACCTAAATACCCCGTTGTTGACCTAGAATGGATCAAAACCAAGGCCATTCAGTTGGAAACAGAAAATCTTCAGTTTCAAGATTATTTGCGTGATATGGACAGTGTAAATTTGGATAAGGCAGTATTTGCACTATCTGAGGCCATTTCACCTCAAATCAACTGTACTGATTGTGGCAATTGCTGTAAAAGTTTAATGGTTAATATTAATAACCAAGAAGCAGATAATTTATCAGCTCATTTAGGCCAATCTAGAGCAGAATTTGATGAAAAATACCTTGAAAAAGGTGAATCTGGCAGAATGGTATTGAATGCCATACCCTGCCATTTTTTGGTAGGAAATAGTTGTAGTGTCTACGAACATCGTTTTGAAGGGTGCAAAGAGTTTCCTGCATTTCATGTCAAGGAAATTAAAAAACGTTTATTCACTACCTATATGCATTATGATAGATGTCCAATTATTTTTAATGTATTAGAAACTTTGAAAAAAGATTTGGAATGGCAATACGTTTCGGAGTAGACCAAATAATTCTGCAAAATCCCTCCTGGAAAACACGACGCATTGGATTGTTAACCAATGACGCAGCTAGAACTTCGAATCATCTTCATAGTAGAGTGGCATTATTAAATGCTGGATTTAATATTCAATTATTATTCTCTCCAGAACATGGCATTGACGCAAAGGGTGCTGATGGTGCCAAAATACTAAACGGAATAGATCCATTAACTCATTTGCCTATTGTGAGTTTATATGGAGAGAAATATGCACCAACTGAAAAAGATATTACGGAGGTGGATATTTTACTATTTGATATTCCAGATGCAGGTACAAGATTTTATACTTATTTGTGGTCTATGACTTATTGGATTGAAGCTGCAGCAATGTTCAATAAAAAAGTCATTATTCTTGATCGACCTAATCCTATTGGAGCAAATTTATCCTTAGCAGAAGGCCCTAGATTAGATATATCAATTGCTAGTTTTATTGGAAGATTTGATATTCCAGTTAAACACCAATGCACGCTGGGAGAATTGGCATTGTATTTTAATGCTACCAAACAATGGAAGGCTAATTTAGAAGTAATTGCTTGTGAAGGTCTACATAGAGATGATGTATTCACTCATTGGCAAAAAGATTGGGTACCCACTTCACCTGCTATTCAAAATTTTAACGCTTGTTTATTGTATCCTGGTTTATGTTTTTTTGAAGCAACGAATGTTTCTATAGGAAGGGGTACTTCTTATTCTTTTGAATGGTTTGGTGCGAGTTGGATGAATATGGATGCTTTGGTCGCAGTATGTAAAAACATGTTTGTAGATGACTTGGAATTAGCGGTACTTAGTTTAGCATTTAAAAAACAACAATCTACAGAATGGTTGCCAGGATTACATTGTAAAGTAAAAAACGCTCAAAGTTATGATGCGGTCTTGAATGGATTGATACTATTGAAAATTGTGAAAGATCTTCATCCAACTCATTTTCAATGGGCTCCCTACCCTACCAATGCCAACCCCTCTGGAGCAAATCATTTGTCCTTATTAATGGGTGTACCCAATGCCGAAAAAATATTTGATTTGCCTTTAAAAGATTGGCTCATAGAAATAAACAAATTACTTAGAGTGGATGGATGGAAAAAAGAAATTGCCGAATTTTTATTATATTCATAGTCATATGAATAATATTAATTCTGTTGCAATTCTAACCAATTCACTCTCCGGAAAAAATAAAGGGATTGAAACAGCTAAATGGCTTTCTGATCAATTAACTCAAAAAAATATACATCATACAATTTATACAGATCAGTGGCCTTCCAATGCAGAATTACACGAATTTTCAGACTGTTGGATAATAGGTGGAGATGGAACAATTAACTATTTTATCAACTTATACCCCAATTGTAGTTTGCCACTGATGTTATACAATGGTGGAACAGGTAATGATTTTGCATGGAAATTATATGGAGGCATATCCAACAAAGCACTATACGAATCGATTTCAAAAAGAGCCATAAGACATATTGATGCAGGTATGGTAAATGAAAAACTATTTATTAATTGCCTTGGAATTGGATTCGATGGAGAAATAGTTGCATCAATGAAAACTATTCGATTTATAGGAGGACATTTTGGATATCTTCTTGCTGTAATTTATAAAATCCTTTTTTTTAAAGAGCCCTTACTTGAAATTCAAAATGGAGAGCAAATATACAATGGAAGATATCTATTGGCATTATTTGTAAATTCTTCTAGAGCTGGTGGTGGTTTTTTTATTGCACCTACTGCTAAAATAGATGATGGCAAATTAGATATGGTTTTAGCCAATAAAATGCCAGTTTGGAAAAGGTTAATGTATTTACCAATAATCAAAAAAGGCAAACATTTACATTACCCATTTATAACACACAAACTAGGCGAATCATTTTCTATAAAGTCCAATGCAATATTTCCTATTCAGATGGATGGAGAATTATTGTACTCAAAAAATGTAGTGATTAAGGTTTTACATAATAAATTCTTATTTAGAATTTAAGTTGTTTTATTCACCCTTCTTGTGCCATCATACATTTCATACTCTAATAATCTACAATCAATTTTAGCATTTAAAAATTCTATCCTTCGGCTTGGCTTTAATCGTATTTTCTTAGCTAATTCTAAATTACCAGTAAAAATATATCCTGTAGCGCCTTTACATTTGTTCTTTAAGAAATCGCCCATTCTAGCATAGGTTTTTTCTAATTCAATTTCTTCCCCTAATCTTTCTCCGTATTCCGGATTGAACATC
>JALRFB010000158.1 GCA_023256555.1 Sediminibacterium sp.
TATTCGTCAATTATTCCCCAGTACACCAAGTGACCATCTTCTGTTTTACTGTCCCGACCAAGAGGTTGTGAAAACATATTGTATCGACTGTCAATGATTCGTCTTGCATTCGTCGTGATTCGCTTCTTGACGTACTTATCATAAGTCGTCAATTTCATAATCATTCGCTTCTGTCGTTCCCAACCGATTTTCGCTTGATCACGTTTTGTTGCGGCCCAAAAAACTTCGCCCGTTTCTTGGGGAAATATCAAAAATTCAAGGTTCGCAAGTGCAGCAAGAAATTCCGTTTTACCGTTTTTTCGTGCGACTTTGATGTAAGCCTTTTGAATCGTCTAAACTTCGTCTTTTTATTTCTCCAGCCATGTAACATCGCAACAATAAAAGCCTGCCACTCTTGAAGTGGAAAGCCTTGATATTCTCTTGAAGAAGTCAAAGGCATGATCTGAATAATCTTAATCGCTGTGTCCGCTATCTTTTCATCAAAGTAAAACGGATAGTTTCTTTTCTTACTCTGCTTTAAATCTTCAACATGCCTTTTGACTGCGTCAATAATCGCTTTACCTGCGATAATTTTGCCGCTCAAAACTTCTTGTATATACGAATCATATAACGTCATTACATTAATATTATCTGGCCAAATGCTACAGTCTCTTCAGTAAAAGTGAATACAATAGATTCTTTGTATCAATTTAATCAAACCCAACTAAAAGCAAATCCACTGATTAAAAAAGAAATTAGTGTTAAACCAATATTTACTGAGATTGCTGCAAAATTTGATAGACATCAAGAAGATGATCATGTCGATTTTTATGCGGAAAGAATCATTCCTCGAATGTTATCACAAGAAGGGCCTAGAGCTGCAAGTGCAGATTTAACTGGTGATGGTTTAGTAGATATTTTTATTGGAGGCGCAAATGGTAAAGGCGGTGCTATATTTATACAAAACACATCAGGTGGTTTTGTCAAAAAACCTCAAGCTGCTTTTGTGCCATTTAATGAAATGGAAGATGTTGCTGCTGTATTTTATGATGCTGACAAAGACGGAGACATGGACTTGTTAGTAGGAGCAGGTGGAAATCATAAATTAAAATCAAGTGGATTATTAAATCATAGATTGTTCTTAAATGATGGGAAGGCGAATTTCACATATCAGCCCAATGCATTTCCGGAATTTGGATTCAATACCGGGGTGATGGTGCCGTTGGATTTTGATGAAGATGGAGATATGGATGTTTTTGTAGGCGCTAGAAATACCCCATTAAAATATGGCGTAACACCTGCTAGTGCAATTTATGTGAATGATGGTAAAGGAATGTATACTGATCAAACAGCCACAATAGCTCCAGCATTTGCAAATTTGGGAATGGTCACCAGTGCAAGCTGGGGTTCGGTATTGGGTAAAACAGGAAATCAATTATTGGTTGCAGGTGATTATATGTATCCAATAGTGTTTTCATTTAAAGGAGGAAAATTTGTAGAAGAGAAAACCAACTTGAACAATTTATTTGGTTGGTGGCAAGCTATTCAGGTAGTGGATTTGAATGGAGATGGGTTAAAAGATATAGTGCTGGGAAATATGGGAAAGAATGGATATTTAAAACCCACTCAAGATGCCCCCGTTAAATTATGGATGAACGATTTTGATGGTAATGAAAGTTTGGATAAGATTTTAACTAGAACAGTGAATGGAAAAGATGTACCAGTATTTTTAAAAGCAGAAATGCAAGAACAAATTCCTTTATTAAAGAAAGAGAATTTGAATTATGAGGTATATGCAAAAAAATCTTTCCAAGAATTATTCAAACCTGAAGCCATTGAGAAAGCCACGGTTAAAACATTTAATATTTGTAGCTCCATCATTGCTTGGAATAAAGGTGGTGGTCAATTTGAAATACAAGAATTACCCATAGAAGTACAATTTTCTTCTTTAAATGCCATTTTGCCTCTGGATATCAATGGCGATCAGAAAATAGACTTAGTCATGGGCGGTAATCTATTTGGATTTATGCCGCAGTTTGGAAGATTAGATGCCAATTATGGATTAGTGTTAATGAATAATGGAAATAAACAATTTAAAGTGGTAGAAGATAAGGTTTCGGGATTAGCCATAACAGGGCAAGTAAAAGATATTTTATTGCTGCCAGCAAAAACCAGTAATCAGGTGTTGTTTATTAGAAATGACGACTATCCTGTTTTATTAAAATTGAATAAAGACTAAGATGAATTGTAGTTTTAGATATATTTATCAAATAAGTATTGTTTCATTGGCGATGGCTACTTTCTTGGGTTGTAGTACAACTACAAAAGAGGAGCCTATTTTTGAAATGTTAGATGCCAGCAAAACTGGTATTGAATTTGCCAATAATTTACATCCTACTGAAACTTTTAACATGTTTCATTACATGTACTATTATAATGGAGCAGGGGTGGCTACAGGAGATTTTAATAATGATGGAAAGGCAGACATTTTCTTTGCTTCCAATGAAGGAAAAAATGCTTTATACATTAATCAAGGAGGAATGCAATTTAAGGATTATGCAGATCAAGCAAAGATTCCTCAAGATAGCGCCTGGAATACAGGAGTATCTGTTGTTGATATAAATAATGATGGTTTATTAGATATCTATATCTGTAGATTAGGAAATTTTGAAAAGTTTAAAAATAAAAATCAATTATTGGTTTGTCAGTCAATTCAAAATGGAGTGCCAGTTTATAAAGACATGGCAGCAGATTTTGGTTTAGATTTTTCAGGTTTTAGTACTCAAGCTAGTTTTTTTGATTATGATTTAGATGGGGACTTGGATGTATTCTTATTAAATCATAGTGTGCATCAGAATGGTACATTTGCTCCAAGAGATAGTTTTGTGGGAACATTTGATCCATTGTCAGGAGACAGAATTTTCAAAAATAACAATGGTCATTTTGAAGATGTAACCAAGGCAAGTAAAATTAACAGCACTGCTATTAGTTATGGATTAGGTGTGGTAATGAGTGATATTAATTTGGACGGATGGCCAGATATTTATGCAGGTAATGATTTTCATGAAAACGATTATTTATATATCAATCAAAAAAATGGCACATTCGTAGATGAGCGTCATGATTGGATGACCCATACTAGTCAATACTCCATGGGAGTAGATGCGGCAGATGCGAACAATGATGGTTTTCCAGAAATTGTTTCT
>JALRFB010000159.1 GCA_023256555.1 Sediminibacterium sp.
ATTTAAAGAACGGTAGGGCCAATGCATATATTGAGGAGGATGACTTTGAGCGAATTATTGAGCATTTAGACGAAAAAGATGAGATTGTTGACGCTATTGAAGCAGCTGATTTGGGATTGGAACAATATCCTCATTCTGCTTTATTGATGATTAAAAAGGCAGATTTATTATTAGCCACTAGAAAATATAAAGAAGCACTTAAGCTATTAGATGCGGCTACTTTATATGATCATAAAGAAATGAATCTGTTTATTTTAAAAACAGATGCTTACTTAGCATTGGATCAGCCAGAGAAGGCTATTGTACTTTTACAAGAGGCATTGCATTTATTTGAGGGTGCTGAAAGAACCGAAGTTTTATTTGAATTAGCAGATGTGTATGATGATCATGAAGCATTTGATAAAGTATTTGATTGCTTGAAATTAATTTTAGAAGAAGATCCCAACAACGAAGAAGCATTGTATAAAATATGTTTTTGGACAGACTTCACAGGTAGAAACGAAGAAAGTATAAGATTACACGAAAGCATTATTAATGATCAACCATATAGTGCTTTGGCTTGGTTTAATTTAGCTGCTGCCTATCAAGGATTGAAATTATATGAAAAAGCGATTGATGCTTACCAGTATGCTATTGTGATTGATGAAAAGTTTGATTATGCATACCGCAATATGGGAGATGCTTTTTTGCGTTTGAGAAAATACAAAGAAGCTATTGAAGCTTTAGAAAAAGTATTGGAATTATCCAGACCAGAAGATGTTATTTACGAAGCGATTGGACATTGTTATCATAGAATGAAAAACTATGCACAAGCTAGATTCAATTATAAAAAGGCAGTGCATTTAAATCCAGATGATAGTAGGTTGTACCAAAAAATTGCAAGTACTTATATGCAAGAAGCAAATTGGGAAATGGCTATCAAACAAATGGAACAGGCACTTCGAATTCATAAGCATATCAATGAATATTATATTCAATTAGGTGAATGCTATATGCAATTAGGTCAATACGTTGAAGCCGCTGGTTATTTTGGAACGGTGGTGGTGAATAAACCAAAGCAAATTGCTGGATGGGAGTTTTTAATTAGAAGTTTAATGGCCAATGATCAATTAGATGCTGCATTAGAACAAACTGAATTGGCATATATATCTACGCAAGGTAAAACTTTATTTATCTATTATAGAAGTGCAATCTTATTTAAAATGAATAAGGCCACAGAAGGTTTATTACAACTGGAAATGGCATTGTCTAAATCTGCTAAATGGTTAAATAAGTTTGTGAAGTTTTATCCTGAAGTGGTGCAAGATGCCAAAGTGATGACTTTGCTCAGTCAGTATAAAAAGAGCAAGAAGACTAAGGGCTCTTGATGTTTTTTAAATTAACTTTGCAAAAATATTAACTGATATATGAATTTTAATATTAGCCAGATTCCAGAGAGAACAGCACAGCCACGTCAACATGGATTAACAATGGTAATGGACAAGGGCTTGAGTTATGCAGAGGCAGAAAATTTTATTAGTGTAGGTAAGCCACATACAGATATCGTTAAATTAGGATTTGGAACATCTTTTGTAACACCTAACTTAAGAAAGAAAATAGAGTTATATCAAAGTCATGATATCCCAGTATATTTTGGAGGTACTTTATTTGAAGCTTTTTTGATTCGCAATCAAATGGATGATTATTTAGCTATGTGCAAGGATTATGGCATCAATGTAATTGAAGTAAGCGATGGATCCATTGAAATTCCGCATTCAGAAAAATGTGGACATATTGAAAAAATATCCAAGTTTGCAAAAGTATTGAGTGAAGTGGGAAGTAAAGATGCCGCACACATAATTCCACCATATAAATGGATTGAATTAATGAGCGCTGAATTAAACGCCGGTGCATCATATGTTATTGCAGAGGCAAGAGAGGCTGGGAATGTCGGAATTTATAGAGGAAGTGGTGAAGTAAGGGAGGGATTGGTTCAAGAAATTTTAACCAAGATACCTGCAGAAAAAATTATTTGGGAAGCACCACAAAAAGCACAACAATTATATTTCTTAGAATTGATTGGATGTAATGTTAATCTTGGAAATATAGCGCCCACTGAAATCATTCCTTTAGAGGCAATGAGAATTGGTTTAAGAGGGGATACTTTTCATTTATATTTAAATAAATAATCTTGCGAGAGTTTGGTTTAATAGGGTATCCCTTATCGCATTCTTTTTCGAAAGGATTTTTTGCAGAGAAATTTGCCAAAGAAAATATTGACAATGCTCAATATGATAATTACCCAATCGAATCCATTGAGCAATTCAAGGGTTTATGGGAACAACATCCCTCATTGGAAGGGATCAATATTACTATTCCGCACAAAAAATCAGTTATACCTTTTTTAGATTTTCCTTCATCGGTAGTAAAATCTATCAATGCTTGTAATTGTATAAGAAAATACAATGGTAAGTTCTATGGATACAATACAGATGTAATTGGTTTTGAAAAATCTTTAGTTCCTTTTTTACAACCTCATCACAATAAAGCTTTGATTTTAGGCACTGGGGGTGCTGCTGCAGCGGTTGCTTGGGTGTTAAATAAATTAGCTATTGAATTTAAATATGTTTCTAGAAATGCCAATGAAGCGGGTATTTTAAATTATGAAAGCCTAAATACATCGATCATTCAGCTACACACTTTGATTATTAATACAAGTCCTGTAGGCATGTATCCAAATGTGAATGAAGCACCAGTATTGGATTATTCTGCTATTGGTAATGCACATCATTTATACGATCTTATTTATAATCCTTCTGAAACTTTGTTTTTACAAAAAGGTAAAGAACAAGGAGCAACCATTCAAAATGGCTTAGAAATGTTGCATTTACAAGCGGAAGCTAGTTGGGAAATTTGGAATAGTGAAAAGCCACTAGAACAATAAAACTGTATCCTTTATTTTGTTCTTAAAAATTCAAACAATTGTGTGACCGCTTTTTGTCTGTGGCTGAATATATTTTTTTCTTCCATGCTCATTTGGGCAAAACTTTTATCAGCACCATCTGGAATAAAAATAGGATCATACCCAAATCCTTTTTCACCTTGCATGGTTGTTGAAATTTGCCCTTTACAAATACCTTCAAAATAATAGGTTTGATTTTCCCATATTAAACAAATCACTGTTCTAAATTGAGCAGCTCTAT
>JALRFB010000015.1 GCA_023256555.1 Sediminibacterium sp.
ATCTATATACACTTTATAAATAGCTCCAGGAATAGAACTTTCTAATTGATCTTCTACTCTCTCTCCGTATTTTGCTAAATCATTGATATTTGATTTTGCAGGAGTGGGCGCTTCTTTTACTTTAACACCCCAATCTGGATTTGCAGCAAATTGTAATGCAGCAGATTCCATGGCTATTAAAACTCCACCTTTTCTAACAAATGCTTGAAACTTCTCCGCAATTGGTTTTGAATTTAAGTCTTTGTATTGCCCTTCAGGAGCAATGATCACATCATACTTATTTAAATCAATCCTACCCAACATAGTATAGGTTAATTGAGTTACGGGATAGTTTAATTGTTGTTCAAAATAATTCCAAACCTCTCCGGCTGCCAATGCAGCAATACCCTCTCCAGTTAATAGAGCTACTCTTGGTGCGTGGTTGATCATTTTGTCTAATGGTGATCCAAAATCAGCTCCTTTTTCTGCATATCCAGAAGATACTGCAACTGCTTCTACTCCTGCCGCTTCACAAATTGATTTTGTATCAGTTGCCCAATTTGCATTATTGCTTGTTTTTAAAACCAACAAACTTCCTTTATCAAAATTTCTTCCAGCCGCTGTGAAAGCTTTTTCTGCATACCTTACTTTGATATTTTTATTTAATAATTGTGCTAAAACTTTAGCTGTAGCAAAACTATTGTGCGGTATAATGTATCCATATTCTGTTGCTGCAATAGAGTAAGTAGGCGTTTTTAATCCAGCCTGAATCGCTAATTTTTCTTTACTTGCAAATCCATGCACACCAAATGCATAAGGCAATGACCATGCTGTAATATCATAGGTATTAGAATCATTCACTTGGGTAATTGGATCTAATAATACTGACGCCAGCACTCCATGTGGCTGAGCAGAAGATACTGCAATGGTATACCCTTCATTTACAAAATTGCCTTCAGCTTTAGTTTGATAATCAAAGGCCTTGATCCCATTATTACCAGTATAAGTACCAAATTGGATATTATTTTTCTTCAATAAATCTGCTAAAGCTTTTATTTTATGAGCATTTGAAGATGTCATTAAATAAGTTTGATAATTACCATTATTTCCAGCCCTGCTATTTTGATAATACTTCTTAAACTCATTGAGTAATTTCTGATAATTCAAGGCACTTATTTCTACAGTCGACATGCCAGTAGTAAAATGGTGTTTTGCTCTTGCTACTAAAGTCAATGTATCATTGTTTTTATCTAGAACACCTAAGCCAGCACTAATACCACCTTGCTCATAGGTCATACCAATAGCACCATTGTACATTGGATAAGTATCCCCGTAAGATGGATACAATAAATCAAATCTTTCTTTGGTAAAGAATAACCAATTGTTTTGATCAAAATATTTTGCGTGATTCTTCCCTATTTGGTCTTGGAATTCTTTTTGCCATGGAGTCAACAAATCATGAAGTGGTTCTGCTGCAGGTGCAAAATAGTAAGGTTCATTATATCCTTGCTCATGAAAATCAACATGTACTTGAGGATACCATTGTTGATACAAAGGAATTCTTTGTTGTGTTTCTACCTGTGTCTGCCAAGCCCAATCTCTGTTTAAATCAAAATTAAAATGATTGGTTCTGCCAGCAGGCCAAGGTTCCATATGTTCTCTTGCTTGTTGATCTGCATTGAATGCATTCACACCAACTGCATTATTGTACCAATTCACATACCTGTCTCTTCCATCAGGATTAATACATGGGTCTATCATTACTACTACATGCTCTAACCACTCTGCCGATTTTTTATTAGAAGGATCTACTAATGCAAACAATGTTAACATAGCTGCTTCAGAAGAAGCTGGCTCATTTCCATGTACATTATAACTTAACCAAACAATAGCCGGTTGCTTGATATCCTCTACTGAACCTTCTGTTATTCCAATATTGTGTTTTCTGATATTATCGAGTTGTGCAATGTTTTCGGGTGAACTAATTGCCACAACCAACAAATCTCTACCTTCATTCGTTTTACCGTAAGGGATTAACTTTACTTTAGATGGTGCTGCTTTTGCCACCTCATTGAAATAGCCAACAATTTGATGATGTCTTGTGAATTTTGTGCCCACTTGATACCCCAGAAATTCAGCTGGACTTTGTATTTGTGCTAATGCTAAAATGGGGCAAATCATCAATATAAAGATTACTCTAAATTTCCCTACCACTTGATTCATATGAAGTTTAATTTTATTATAAAAATATCTAAAGAATAAGCTTAAAATTAAGTAATTTAACGGTTCAAATTGCTATTATGAACAAGACCTTTACAAGCATTTTTATTGGACTTCTATTAACAGTAAACGCAATTACTGGTAGTACACAACAATTCTTTAAAAAACACCCTCAAATCAACCCTTATAATTACCAATTGGTAAAAGAAGCGGAATTTGATCATGCTGCAGTAACTAGTGCCCACCCATTAGCTAGTATGGTTGGAGCAGCGATAATGCAAGATGGCGGGAATGCATACGATGCTGCCATTGCGGTTCAGTTTAGTCTAGCTGTGGTACACCCTGGCGCAGGTAATATTGGCGGAGGTGGTTTTATGTTAGCAAGAAACGCGGACGGCAAATTAATAGGAATTGATTTTAGAGAAGCAGCTCCAAGTAAAGGTCATAGAGATATGTATTTAGACTCAGCAGGTAATCCATCGAATACCCTTTCTAGAGATGGTGCTTCTGCTAGTGGTATTCCAGGTTCAGTGGCGGGCATGTTTGAAATATTAAAATATGCTAAACTTCCTATGGCTAAATTAATCCAACCAGCGATTGAAATTGCAGCCTTTGGATATGTTATCACTGAAAAAGAAGCAAGAGGATTAAATGCAACAAGAGCTGCATTTCTTAAAAATAGTTCTGCCCCTAGTGCATTTACACAAAAAGAGCAATGGAAAGCTGGAGACACATTAGTACAAACAGATTTAGCTAACACTTTAAAACGTATACAGCAAAAAGGATTGGCTGGTTTTTACGAAGGTGAAACTGCTGCTTTGATTGTAAAAGAAATGGCTTATAGTAAAGGCATTATAAGCTTGGAAGATTTAAAGAACTATCAACCAAAATACAGAACTCCTTTGGAGTTTGATTATAGAGGTCACCATATAATTAGTTTCGCTCCCCCAAGTAGTGGAGGGATATTAATTGCTCAAATGATGCAAATGATTCAACCTTATGATGTTTCAGCAATGGGTGCAAATACCCCTGCTGCAGTAAGTTTAATGGCAGAAGCACAAAGGAGAGCTTATGCGGATAGAGCAGAACATATGGGCGATCCAGATTTCTATAAAGTACCCACTAAAACTTTAATTAGTAACGCTTATGCACAACAGAGAATGGCTGACTACAAAGTAGGCATTGCTGGTCAAAGTAAAAATATTCAAGCAGGCAAAGTGCATGAAAGCGAACAAACCACTCATTTTAGTGTGATCGATTCAAAAGGCAATATGGTTGCAATTACTACAACCCTGAATGATACCTATGGTAACAAAACTATTGTTGCTGGTGCAGGCTTCTTGTTAAATAATGAAATGGACGATTTTAGCATAAAACCTGGAGTACCCAATATGTATGGTGCAATAGGTGGTGAAGCAAATTCTATTCAACCAGGTAAAAGAATGTTAAGTTCAATGACACCGACTCTTGTTACTATCAACAATAAACCATACTTAAGCATTGGCACCCCAGGAGGTACCACTATTCCTAATCAAGTATATGAAGGTTTGGTAAATATGATAGATCATAAAATGAGCTTAAAAGCAGCAATAGACGCACCTAGATTCCATCATCAATGGATGCCAGATAATATTTCATTTGAAGTAGATTTTCCAGAAGCAACTATCGAAGCATTGAAAGCAATGGGTTATACCACTGCAAAAAGAGGATACTTTGGTAGAATGGATGGAGTGGTTATCTTAAATAATGGGAAAAAACAAGCAGCTGGGGATAAAAGAGGCGATGACAGCGTGGCAGGGTTCTAGTGTTTTTTTGTATTTTTACAAAAACAGATTTTGCACCCCAATAAGCTTCGATTTATTAGAATTTTTATAGCTTCAATAGTAGGCTTGATACTGCTTTTGTATTTATTTATTCAAATTCCTTGGGTTCAAAATAAACTGGTTCAAAAGGTTACCAATTCACTTTCATCAACTTTAGGTACCGAAGTCAAAGTAGGCAAAGTTAGCTTCACCTTGTTCAATAGTGTAGATCTTCAAAAGATATTAATTAGAGACCAGCAAAAAGACACACTACTCTATACACATTCCTTAAAATTAAGAATCTCAGACCTCTTTTTTTCTTCTGGCAACCCCATCATTAAATATATTGGTTTAGAAGGAACAAAAATATACTTGCACCGAAAGTCAGAAAAATGGAATTATCAATTTTTATTGGACTACTTGAACAAAGGCAAACAGCAAAAAAACAGTGGGATTGATTTAAAAAAAATAGAAATTGCGCAGGTTAATTTTATACAAGATGATGAATGGATAGGCCAATTAATGCATTTACAATCAGCCAATATTATTGCTAATCTTGGCGCATTCAATGATAGCTTAATTCAAATAGAGCAATTAGTAGCTAATAAACCTTTTTATACTATTCAGAATAAAAAAGGCATACGAAACACTAACCCAAAAATAAAAGCTTCAATTTCAAAAATAGGTGAACTATATTTTAATAACCCCAATAAAGTTATTCTTGCTAAACAAATAAAAATTACTCAAGGAAAGCTTTGGATTGAAAATGATTTTGAAAAACCAACTCCTCATTTCGATGGCTACCATATTAGATTAAGTGAAATCAATGCACAGATAAATAATGCCAGCTTTATTAAAGATACCATTAGAGCCAACGTTCAGTTAAGTACAAAAGAAAGAAGTGGATTACAAATTCAACAATTAAAGACGCAGTTCAAAATGACTCCAACTATCATGGAGCTGAATAAGTTATTTATCAGAACTAATAAAAGTATTCTTGGCCCCTATTATGCCATGGAATACAAAGATTTGGTGAATGATTTTAATGACTATATTGACAAAGTAACGATGAAAGCACATTTTATTAATGCGCAAGTTGCTACGGATGATATTGCTTTTTTTGCACCTGAAATTAAAAATATTCATCAAAAAGTAAATACTAGTTTCAAGTTCAAAGGAACAGTTGCTGATTTTAAAACGGAAGGACTATCTGCACAATACAATAACTCATTTGTAAGAGGTAATTTTAGCATGAAGGGCATTCCAGATATGCGCAATACTCAGATCAACTTTAATAATGTATTTGCTAAGACGAACTATCTAGATTTATTACAATGGATCCCTAGTTTAAGTTTAATTAAAGACTTACAAGTAAATCAATTAGGAAATCTATTATTTCAAGGTAATTTTGAAGGTACTTTATATGATTTTAATGCAAAGGCTAATATTCAATCTGCACTTGGTAAAGCAGAGACTGCTATTAGAATTCAATTTCCATTAAACTTAGAGCCTATTTATGAAGGAAAGTTAACAACTCAACATTTTAATATTGGAAAATTATTGGCAATAAACGAATTAGGTTGGGTCAACTTTAATGGGAAAATTGCTGGCAGCTCATTTTCTTTAGATAAAGTAAAAACCAATATTGAAGGGGCAATAGATTCAATTGAATATAAAAAATACATCTATACACATATCAATACGAATGGCACCTTACAGAAAAAGGCCTTCGATGGCGCATTCAAAATAAAAGACCCTAATATCAATTTGATTAGCAATGTTCAAATTGATTTTAAAAATGAACTTCCAAGTTTTAATGCAGTGGGTGATTTAATCAATGCTAATTTTAAAGAGTTATACTTCACCAATAATCCTATTCAATTAACGGGAGTGATTGACGTAAATTTTAAAGGTAATAATATTGATAATTTTGAAGGTGCTGCTAAGCTATTTAATGGACAATTAAAGGGAGCAGTGTCAACAATTAATTTCGACTCACTTACACTTAGCTCAGTTATAGTCAACGGGAATAAAAAAATCAGTATTGCAAGTGATGATGTACAAGCAAACATTCAAGGAAAATTTGATTTAGTGCATTTACCTGCAAGTGTTCAATATTTTGTACGTAGTTATTTGCCTACCTATATCCCTGCACCTAGCATCAACCCTACCAACCAACAATTTGATTTCAGTGTTAAAACAAATTATTTTGAACCTTATATAAGAATATTTAACCCTTCTTTCTCTGGCTTTAACAATATCCAAATTGCAGGATCATTAAATACTATAAATAAAACCATTTTAGCCAAAGGAAATATTCCATATGCACAATGGAATGCCTACTCTATTAGAAAGGGAATGATTGATGCTAAGGGATCAAAAGATTCCTTATTTCTACAAATTAATGCAACTACTGCAAATCTTACTGATAGCTTTAGCTTTTTGCAACCAGTTATTAAAATTGCCACAAGTAACGATGTTTCTAAAGTGTCTATAGATGCGTCTAGCAAATCTGCACTAGAATTGATTCATTTAAATGGAATTATTAATACTTACTCTGACGGCCTTGCAATTAAATGGACCCCCTCCTATTTTGTGTTGAATCAAAAGAAATGGGATATCGAAAATGGAGGCTTATTAAGTATTCGAAAAAACAATACTTATGCAAAGAATTTTAAATTATCTCAAGGTTTACAAGAATTAGTTGTTAATAGTGGGTCTAATAATAATAGCTTACAAATAGGTATTAAAAATGTCATTCTAGGAGATTTAACAAAAGTATTTTTTAGCTACCCAAGTCTTGAGGGTTTGACCAATGGAACTGTTCAGTTAAATAATATCTATGACAAGTTCCAATTAAGTTCTCAACTAGCAATTGATCAATTTAGCTTTAATAATGAACTCATTGGATTAACCAATACCTCTATTGGCTACATTCAATCAACAGGAATGGTTCCTTTCGAAATAAAAGCCCCCAATATTGGTTATAATTTAAGTGCTAAAGGGTCTTATAATATTAAAGATTCTCTCAACCCATTGGATGCTACCCTATTCTTGAACCAATCCAATTTTGGATTAGTTGAACAATTTATTGGAGGAGTCCTACAACAATTAAAAGGTAGAGCCAGCGGTCAAATTCATTTTGGTGGTAGAATTGAAAATCCCTATTTACTTGGTGCTGCAACATTAGACAATGCTTCTTTTATAGTTGACTATACAAAAGTGCCCTATTTTATAGATAAGGCCACTATTTTATTCAATGAAGAAGGAATTGATTTTGGCAATATTCAATTAAAAGATAGACTGAATAGGCCTATACAGTTTAAAGGAAAAATTCTACAACAAGGATTTAAGCATTTAGTGTATGATATGGAAATGAGTAGTCCTAAAACAGAATTACTCAATATGGAAGCTATTGACAACCCTTATTTCTATGGAAAAGCAGTGGGTAAAGCGACCATGACTATAAAGGGACCAGAAGAAAACATTAAAATGGACATCAAAGCAGATGTCAATGATAGCTCGCATATTTACTTACCCAATACTAGTAGTAAAGAAACAGGGAAATCTGAATTTATTGTCTTTAAAAAATATGGGAAAACGGCAATTAAAAGTGCTGACATCCCAAGTTTTAACTTAGTGGTTGATTTAGATGTAACTGCTAATAACAAAACACAAATTGATTTAATATTTGACGATTTAACAGGGGATGTAATTAAAGCCATTGGTAACGGAAGATTGAAAATGCGCATGGGAAATATTGAGCCCTTAACCATTAGAGGCAAATACAATATTGAATCTGGAAAATATGATTTCAATTTCCAATCCTTTATTAAAAAACCATTTGAATTAATTCCAGAAGCAGGAAACTATATTGAATGGACAGGTGACCCATTGAATGCAGATATTCATATTGATGCCAGATACACTGCCGAAAGAGTTAGCTTGAATGAGTTAGTAGGCAATGCTAATTTTAGTAATGCTGTTAGAACCTATAGAGGTAATGTTTTTGTAATTGCAGCTTTAAGAAATAAGTTATCTAGCCCAGATATTAAATTTAGTCTAGCCTTCCCACAAGGCAATCCAATTAGTTCTGACAATGAATTTTCTCAATTCATTTCAAGATTAGAGAGAGACGATAACGAAATTTTAAAGCAAGTATCTTTCTTGATTGTATTCAATGCATTTGCTCCTGTTAGCTTTAACAATAATAATACCAGCAATGCATATACGGCAACATCTATTGGTATTAATACCATCTCTCAATTATTAGCCAAAGAAATCAATAAATCCATTACAGGATTCTTAACTAAAGTAACAGGTGACAAGAGTTTGAGATTTGATGTAGGATCTTCAGTGTATAATAGTGGTAACCTTTTAGATCCAACAGGTGGAGGTATAGCTTTGAATGCCAATAAAATTGACAGACAAAGAGTGAATCTTAAATTAGGCAGAAGCTTTTTAAATGATAAGATCATTGTGAATTTTGGCGGAGACTTGGATTTCAATATCAGAAACACCACCACTATTCAAAACGGCAATTTCCAATGGTTGCCAGATTTAAATATTGAATTTATCTTAACCAGAAATAGAAAATTAAGAGCCATTATATTCAATAGAAATAGTTTAGATATTAATGGATCTAATATGGGAAGAAGAAACCGACAAGGAATAAGTATTTCTTACAGAAAAGATTTTGAAGATTCTATTTTTGAGTAAAAGTCAATACTGATGTTGGTATTTTTTTACAATGCAATAGTCTATACACTTTAAAATACCTTAGTTCTACTCCCCTAACTTTGATTGGTATAATTGAAGCCAATTCAATTTTTTCAAAAATATCCTTGTACAGCTCTTCTGAATTAGAAGGCAAATTGGAGGGTTCAATACAATAAGCACTTTGTCCTAATTGTAATTCTTTTAAGTCTTTATTTAACCAAGCAAATTTGTGTAGATCTTCAAGGTTCCCAATACCAATTAAGTCTTTATGCAAAGGAGTGGCAATATAAAATAATATATGCCCCCCAGGGAACCATTTATGGGTCACAATAGGCGCATTATAAAGCATTTTACCTGTTTGTATATCTTCTTTAACTAATGCCTCAAATGAGGATTTAAACGGTATCCAGCCAGTTACATCATTGATGGGATTATACTCCCCCAAATTAGCTTCTTGTTTTGACCCAAGTTGTTGTGGAAATACATAGACTAATAAAACAAATGCAATAATTATTGCTCCTAATAAGCCCATTGCCCATTGAATTATGTACGGAATTAACAGCTTTGATTTTTCAGACCAATACACTCCTGCTAATAGAAATAATGTAATAAAACCGGGACCAGTCCAATGGGGCAAAGTTGGATTCAACAAAGACAATACCCAAAATGTACCAATTAATGGAAGACTTAGCCACATTAACAAAGCAACTACTTCTTCTTGGTCAACCATTAATTTTATCTTTCGCCAATTCAATAATGCTAAAATTGCAGCAATATATACCAGTGGATTTTGATACAAGAATTCGCCCAAAACCTGTTGCAGAAATGTATCAAAATGAATACTGGTATGCGCTACCCTTTTTGAATGAAAAGTATAAGTGATAAATTCATTTTGAATGTTCCAATATACAATTGGTATTAAACATAATAAACTTAATAAACCTGCAATGTATAAAAAGGGTTGTTTAAAAGTGTTGGATTGATGAAACAATAGAAAAGCCCCAAAGCCTGCCCACAGATATAATCCATGTACTTTACTTAGTGTAGCAAATCCTATACAAAGACCTAATAAAATCCAATCTAGTTTTTTAAATAAATTTGGCTTCACCACCCATTTACACATCAAATAAATACTAGCAGTAAAGAATAATAATTGAGGACTATCTGGCAAAACAAATAAGCCAGCAATGATACTAGTGTAAATAGAAAGATTATAGCATAAAGCGGCGATAAAACCTGCTCTATCGTTTTTAATAATGGCCCCTGTTTCAAATATCAATATAGTTGCCAAAGCTGCGCTAATAATACTTCCCAATCGCATGGAGAGATCTGAAAGCCAATGTAAATTCAATGTACTTAAACGTATCATCCATCCCACCATGGGTGGATGGTCAAAATGATTCCAATCTGGCTGCAAAGCATATGTGTAATAATACACTTCATCATTACCTAATTCTAATAAATTAGCAAGAATAATTTTCACCATGATGGAGATACCTAACAACCACCAAAGTCTATGTTGATATATTTTATTGCTGATTGGCATTGCTTACAAACCATTCGGTTGCTAATGCATAACCTTGTAAACCAAGACCCACAATTGATCCTACTGCTTTAGCAGAAACATGTGAGATTTTTCTAAAATCTTCTCTTGCATGTACATTACTAATATGCACTTCAATCACTTTTGTAGTTATTGCTGCAATTGCATCACCAATTGCTACAGAAGTATGTGTATAAGCTGCTGGGTTGATAATAATACCGTCTTGATCAAATCCTGCTTTTTGAATAGCATCTACAATCTCTCCTTCAATATTGGATTGAAAATAGGTGAAATGGACATTAGGATATTGCTTGATTAAACCTGCTAAACAATCATCAAAAGAAGCATTCCCATAAACACCTGGTTCACGCTTTCCTAATAAATTTAAATTAGGCCCATTGATGATAGTTATCTTAATCATAGTATTAGTTTGACTTCATTAAAGATATGAAATCATCAAATAAGTACCTGCTATCGTGCGGACCAGGTGTTGCTTCAGGATGGTATTGCACACTGAATGCTGGCCTATCTTTTAATTTAATACCCTCTATAGAATCATCATTTAAGTTAACATGTGACACTTCTACATTAGGATGTTTTCTTACCGCATCTGGATCAACACCAAATCCATGATTCTGT